>JASBZE010000082.1 GCA_029983575.1 Peptostreptococcaceae bacterium | reverse complement strand
ATACTCCAGTACTATTTTTCTGTCAACAGCGTTTTAATAGATTTTTTCTATTTCTGATTCAAGGATGATAGATATATACAAAGTCAAATATATCTGTAATGCTCAGTAGCGTACAATCCGAGTTACGACTATGCACATATCATTAACCATTTTTATCCTGCTAACATAAACTATCATGATAACTTTCATTTTCCACATAAAAAATGGTCTAAACTTATGTGGGAGTGTGACGTTACATAAGCCAGTGAGCGAGCACATAGTTTAGACCATTAACATCATATAAGATAAGACATAATGATATCTTTCGTTAGTTGCGTAAAAGAATAATGGTTAATATTAGAATAATCGAGTATAATAAGTATTAGAGACTATGAGAAGAAGTGACGTAATACTAAAATTACATAAAAAGTATATCCAAAAATACACACTTCTCTAAATTTTCTAAGGAGGTTAATATGACAATAGCAGATAAAAATTTTAAATCATTGTGTAAAAATATATTAGATAGCGATAATTCTACAATCGGCGAGAAGGTAAGGCCGGTCTATGCAGATGGAACTCCATCTCATACCTTCTTTGTAAACCAAGTTTTTGAAAGATACGATTTATCAAAGGGAGAACTTCCAATTTTAACGCTTAGGCAAACTGCGTGGAAATCAGGAATAAAAGAGGTTCTATGGATATACCAAGATCAAAGTAATTCTCTAGATCTACTTGCCGAAAAATACAACATCACTTGGTGGGATGATTGGGATATCGGAGATAGGACAATTGGTCAGAGGTATGGAGCAACAGTAAAAAAACATGATTTAATGAATAAGCTTCTAGATGGTCTTAAAAATCAACCATATGGAAGAAGGCATATTATAAATTTGTATCAGGAGTCAGATCTTGAAGAGACTAAGGGTCTTTTCCCTTGTGCGATGGAAACTCACTGGTCAGTAAGGGATGGATATCTTGATATGACTTTGATTCAGCGTTCTTCTGATGTTCCTGTGGCTAATAATATAAACAAAATCCAATACGTAGCACTCCAGATGATGGTTGCTAGACATGTCGGACTCGAGCCAGGTATTTTCTGTCACTATGTAAATAACGCTCATATTTATGATAGGCATGTAGAACAGATAAAAGAGCTACTATCTAGAGTAGAACAGGCTAAAGACGGTGAGATAAGGTTGGTTTTAAATCCTGAAAAAAATAATTTCTATGATTTTACTATAGATGATTTCACCCTTGAAAATTACAATCCTGTAAAACCAAATCTAAAGTTTGAGCTTGCTATATAATGAGAGGAGATTTTATGAAGGATAAGATATACGATAATTTGTATGCCATTGTTGCTATGACAGAGAAAACTCGTGCTATTGGAAAGGATAACGACATGTTATACCATTTGCCCGAGGATCTAAAATACTACAAGGAAACTACAATGGGCGAGACCATTGTTTGTGGATACAACACTTGGCTTAGTTTTCCGAGACGACCTCTTCCAAAGAGAACAAATATTGTTTTATCAAGACACCAAAGAGACGTCGATGGAGCTATTTTAATGCACTCGATAGAAGATGTTTTGAACTATGCTGAGAAAAATCCCGATAAATCGGTGTTTATATGTGGTGGCGACAATGTTTATTCGCAGTTTATGCCCTTTGTCTCAAAGCTGTATATAACGATGATAGAAGAAAAAGAAGATGTAAATGCCGATAGTTTTTTCCCTGAGGTTGATGAAAATTTATGGAAATTAGACAAAGAATTTTCCCCAGATGTATATGAGGAAAAAGAAGGTAAGCCAAATATAAGGTTTACTGTATATATAAGAAGATAATTTTATCTTTTTTCTTGTAACTAATAGACGCCCAATACTATGTGTTAAAGTAAGGTTACTCATTTCAGTGAGTGAACACATAGTATTGGGCGTCATTTATGTGGGTATATAAAAATACCTCAATTGTTTAAATTTCACGACGTCCTTCTAGTGCTTTAGATATAGTGACGTCATCGGCATACTCAATATCCCCACCGACTGGTAGACCATGGGCTATTCTCGTTACCCTGATACCCATAGGTTTTATAAGTCTAGCAATATACATTGCCGTAGCCTCACCCTCTATGGTTGGGTTTGTTGCCATTATTATTTCCTCGATATCTTCGTTTGCCAATCTGTGTAGCAACTCTTTGATATTTATCATATCTGGACCTACTCCATTTATAGGGTCGATTACACCGTTTAAAACGTGGTATTTCCCGTTGTAATCTTTGATTCTCTCCATGGCAGCAACATCCCTTGGGTCTTCAACAACGCATATCGTAGTATTATCTCTATGGGAATTGTTACATATGGCACATGGGTCGCTATCTGATATATTACAACATATGCTACACCTTACAATCTCATTTTTTACATCCTTTATTGCCTCACTGAGAGCTGTTACATCCTCGTCTTTCATATTGATTATATGAAAGGCCAACCTCTGAGCGGTCTTTCTGCCTACTCCTGGAAGCTTTGAAAGCTCCTCTATAAGCCTGTTTATAGGATTTGAATAATCGTTCATTTCCTCACCGACTAAAATAATCCTGGGATGTTCATTCCACCTGTAAGTTTTCCAATTTGACTTGCCTGCATCTCATCAACCTGTCTCATAGCCTCATTAACTGCACTTGTGATAAGGTCTTGAAGCATTTCAACGTCATCAGGATCTACAACCTCAGGCTTTATAATCATCTCTACGACTTCTTTTTTGCCGTTAACCTTACAAACTACAGCTCCGCCACCTACAGAAGCCTCAAATACCTTTGATTCTAGTTCTGCTTGTGCTTTTTGCATGTCCTCTTGCATTTTTTGTGCTTGCTTAAGTAAGTTATTCATATTTGCTCCCCCAGGCATACCTGGGAATCCTTTTTTTGCCATAATTTACCTCCATTGTAACTAAATTATTTGTATTTGTTTTAATTTATTATAATTAGTCTGTAGAAAAATCATCTAAAAAACCCTCTATTTTAGACAGTATAACATCTAACTTATCTGACTCGTCTTTTCCTAACTTATTTTTTGCTATTGGTATAAGAACATAATCAATTTCAAACTCTTTTCTGATATTGGTATTAGCCCACACCAAAAAATCCTCCAAATCCTCTCCTCCATATGAAAGCCCAGTTTCAAGGTCATCATCTATTGGTAGATAAGCCACCTTATCTTTGACGTACACCTCTGTTGGCGATTCAAAAACATAGGCATATTTCACATATTGATCCTTTCTTAACTTTCCTGATATCTTAGAATTTGTTCTGAGCCACAGTTTTATTTTCGGTAGTAGCTCTTCAAGCTCCTCTGACCTTTTTGAATTTTCTATATGACCCTCTTCGTTTAGTTTTTCTTCGACCTCAGGTTTGATGAGATCTTGTGGAGATTTATTCATTTTTACTTCATTTAAATCTACAACGTCGTTAGCATTTGAAACACCTGAAAAATCCATTGGAGTCGGATTTAAATTAATACTTCCATCTTCAATAACTTTCTCTATGTAACTAATCCTATCCTCATAATTATCGTTGGATTTATCAAAAGAAGGTTGAACCATTTTAATTATTCCAATCTCCATAGAAATTCTTGGATTGGATGATTTTTTGATGGATACACCAAGTTCTGATAGAATATTGATATTTCTAATTATACTCTCGACCTCTCTAGTTTTTGCGTCTTCTTCAATTTTTTCAATCAAAGCCCTAGGAAGATGTATAAATTCATGTGGATTTTCGCTGACTTTAGAAATCATCATATTTCTATATACATATATCATTTCATCAATCAGGGTCTTTATATCCTTACCCCAAGATATAAAGTCGTTAATTATATTTAGGGATTTATTTGCATCAAAGTCTAAAATCGCCTTGCATATATCAAATACAGCGTCTGGGCTAGCCGTACCCAAGACCTCTATAACATCATCATAAGTTATCTTCTTATCCAAGGCATAGCTCATACATTGATCCAAAATACTCAAACTATCCCTCAATGCACCTTGGGCATTACGTGCGATGAGTTTTACAGATTCTTCATCATATTCATATCCTTCTTCTCTTAAAACCTCTTCAAGCCTTTTTGTAATATCGCTTAAACTTACACTTTTAAAATCATATCTCTGACACCTAGACAAAATTGTAGCTGGTATCTTATTCGGTTCTGTAGTAGCGAGTATGAACACCACATATTCCGGTGGCTCCTCTAAAGTTTTCAAAAGGGCGTTAAAAGCTCCTTGAGATAACATATGAACCTCATCTATAATATAAACCTTGTACTTTAATTTAGAAGGCGTATATTTTATATTCTCCCTAATCTCTCTTACGTCATCTACTGAGTTATTTGAAGCTGCGTCTATCTCTATTACATCTAGGGTGGTATTATCAAGTATAGAAAGGCATGATTCACATCTATTACACGGAATAGTCCCTTCCTCGCTCGTACAGTTGAGCGCCCTGGAAAAAACCTTAGCTGTTGAGGTCTTTCCCGTACCTCTCGTTCCACAAAAGAGGTAGGCATGTGAAATGGAATTTTCCTTTATTTGGTTTTGAAGCGTTTTGACAATGTGATCTTGACCGATTATCTTCTCAAAAGTATCTGGCCTATAGGTTCTATACAGTGCCTTATGCATAATCTCACCCCTTATAATAGCGTCATATTTATATAAGAAAAACCCTATAAAGTGGGTAGTAGTACCCGAAGTATAGGGTTAGTTTTTATAGAAAAGCTGCACACCGAAAATCGAATTTTAATCATAGCCGTTGCCGTAATAGTTAACTCCACTCAGGCACCCCTAGGTCACATGGAGGTGATCACTTACCGCTGCTTCCTTCCGGATCTGACGGGATTCATGAGCCTACATTGCCTAGGACCAAAGCATCAACGCCACTTGTTACAGACTGCACTACAATAAAAAACCCTCAATATCGGAATTCAACCCTGCTATAGCGGATTGCAGGTACAGGGCACCGCTACCTCCCCGTCTAGTACAGCAAAATTGAAACCTTAATCTGGCGGAGAGAGAGGGAGTCGAACCCTCGATACAGTTTCCCGTATACATACTTTCCAGGCATGCTCCTTAGGCCTCTCGGACATCTCTCCAAATTCTCTCCAAAATTTCGTGTTTACTTATTTTGTGTTTTTACTACTTGTCTATTATATATTGTTTTAGACTATTTTGCAAGCTGTGATATAATAATTAATATGTATATTTAGATTGGAGTTGATGGAATGATGGATTATGGCCTTAACAACAAATATGATAATAATAAGGATGAATATGTATACTCTACTCCAAATAACGATATTGTAGATTATAAAGGAAATAAAAATTTTGAGAGCGTAGATTTTATGCAAGAAGCTATGATAGAGGCAAAAAAAGCATATAAAAATTTAGAAACTCCAATCGGAGCAGTAATAGTAAGAAATAACGAGATAATTTCTAGGTCAAATAATCAGGTCGAGAAATTAAAAGATCCTACCGCTCACGCAGAAATTCTCGCTATAAGAAAAGCATCCAAAGATTCAGATTACTGGCGCCTTTTTGATTGCACTATGTATGTAACCTTAGAGCCATGTCTTATGTGCGTCGGCGCAATTATAAACTCAAATATTAAAAAGGTAGTCATAGGTTGCTATCATAAAAAAAATTCAAAAGTAGATACAGAAGTCGAGTTAGCCTTAGAACTCCTTAAATTAAATAAGGTAGAGGTTGAGTACGATTTAAGGGATGAGTGTCAGAAGCTTTTGACTAAGTTTTTTTCTGAATTGAGGAAAATAAAAAATCAAAAGTAGAAATAATAAAAAGAGTTAAATACAAAAGTTAAATAAGATTTATCCAAATGGGATTGTGGATAACTGGACTAAAAATCTAATTGAGAACCTTAAAAACAAGCGTAAAATATCTTTATCCACAGATTTTCATACTTATCCACAAGCTTTATTTCCTATATATCAACAAATAAAAATGGCTTGGGTTTATGAATACTAGTTGTGAATATTTGACCTTGGCGGTTTTGTTAGTTTTTTATTAAATATTGAAATTTCAACATTTTCATTAGAGCTTCTCATGATATTACTTATTAAATACAATGTTATAAACCCCAAGTTTATGACAATATGACACCATTAAAGACACCGTTTAAATCCGAGTATATCAACCTTCCTGTTGATAACTGTGGATAAAATCAACTTATCCACAGATTCTACATAATTGTGCACAACTTATATTTTTAATATGATATTAAACCCCAAATCAGCTGTATTTGTGTTATATACATCCATATAGTATATGTATTGACTCCCATGAATATACGCGTCATAATATATCCTCAACTTAGCTTTTTAATTACAACTATGATATAATTTATGTATTGAAGATTTCTAAATAATAATTAAGTTATCAAACGTATATAGATACTTTTGATTAATTTTTGGATATCATTGGATATCTATGTTATAAATAATATGGAGGTAAAACTATGGAATACGTTGGAAGATTATATAGACCGCCATCAGAGGCAAGGAGTTTGATAGTTCAAGCGAGCTTCGGATGTCCATACAATACCTGTACATTTTGTTCCATGTACAAGGGCGAAAAATTTGAAATTTTTCCTTACGAATATATAAAAAATCAACTAGAGGATGCAGCTAAAAAGTACACTTGGATTCAAAAAGTGTTTTTAGCTGATGGCGACTGTCTATACATGGATAATGATACACTGTTAAAGATTATTGACGATTGTTATAGGCTTTTTCCTAATCTAAGACAGGTAAACACCTACGGAACAACAAAGTCAATTTTAAAAAAGACAGAAGATGAACTTAGAGAGCTTAAAGAACATGGATTAGGTATAATTTACCTAGGCATAGAATCTGGCAGCGACAAAGTGCTAAAAAACATCAAAAAAGGCGTAACTCAAGAAGAGACTATAAAAGCCGGCAAAAAGGTTGTCGACTCAGGAATAAAACTTTCCGTAACTTTTATAGCTGGGCTTGGAAGTGACACCCTTTCACATGAACACGCTGTAGAATCTGCCAAAGTAGTAAATGAAATGAGACCCGACTATTTTTCTGTACTAACTCTTCTTCTTGAAGATACCGCTCCACTTTACAAAGATATGGTTGAAGGAAAATTCAAGTATCTAGAGCCAGATGAGGTCTTGAGAGAAGTCAGAACCATGATAGAAAATATAGACGTTGATAGGGGTATGTTTTCTATGGCTCATGCGTCAAATTACATAAATATAAATGGAACCTTCCCTCAAGATAAGGAAAGGCTACTTAAGCAAATAGACTATGCTTTAAATAATATCAGCAATGCTGAGCATCATATGAAGTGGCGAGGTCT
>JASBZE010000081.1 GCA_029983575.1 Peptostreptococcaceae bacterium | reverse complement strand
TATTTATTTTCTTTATATTATTTTCATGACATTTATTTGCATTTATTTCATAGTATATATTTTCAGAAGCTATCTCTCCCATTTTAAATGCAGCGTGGGCGAGCATTAGCATTCCATTTACATCGCCTGGGGCATATATACCGGGTATAGATGTTTCCATAAATTCATTTACTCTTACTTTACCGCGGTCAAAATATAGTTTTTCTAGTAAAATATCATCAAAAGCTGAATTGTCTATTATTCTACCTATGGATATCAAAGCTAGGTCAGAGGTAATACTTCCTTTATTAGTAACAGAAGTTATTTTACCATCAGTTTCTATAAATTTATCAAGCTTGGTTTCAAAGTGAAATTCTATTCCGTCTTTTCTTAGCATTTTATAGATATACTTAGAAATTTCTTCATCCATATTTGGTAGAGGTCTATCCATAATTTCTATTATGTTTACCTTAGTTCTGTAAGAATTATAAATCATAGCCATCTCAAGACCTATGACACCTGCACCTATAATCGTCAAGCTCTTTGGTATCTCTTTTAGATCAAGAATTTCATCGCTAGTCATAACTAGCTCAGAATCAGAACCATCTATGTTTAACCTAGTAGTTTTAGATCCTGTAGCTAGTATTATATTCTTAGATTTAATGACTATCTTATCATCTTTAGATATAGAGTCATCTTTTGATGAATTAATATGTCTTGATTTATTTTTGTTGTCCCTTAAGGACACTGATACCTTTTTTACGTCATCTGAGGCAGTTTTACCGATGATTTTTCCCTCTCCCTCATATAGATCAATCTTATTTGACTTTATAAGGTAGTTCACACCCGAAACTAGTTTTTTTACTATAGAGTTTTTGTAATCCACGCTCTTTTTTATGTCCACATCGAAATTCTTATCTTTTATATTTATCCCTTTTATATGTGCTTTATTTATACTGTGTATAATATCTATATTCTTTATATAAGATTTTGTGGGAATACATCCTCTGTTTAGACACGTTCCACCAAGGGAGTCTTTTTCTACTAAGGCGGTTTTCAAACCTAGTCTAGCTGAACGAATTGCACTGACATAACCTGCAGGCCCACCACCAATTACTATACAGTCATAAATTTTATCCATTAGATCACCCTCTTTATATAAATAATGTGCTAGGATTTTCTAGGCATTTTTTGAGATCATTTAAGAACTTAGCGCCGACAGCACCATCTACAACCCTGTGATCTAGAGTCACGCTGACATTCATCATAGGTCTTATTGTAATTTCTTCATCTATGACAACTGGTGTGTCAACTATATTTCCTATGCCTATTATCGCTGAGTTAGGCTGGTTTATTATAGGATTAAAATGGGTTATTCCGAACATTCCCAAGTTTGATATGGTGATTGTGCTTCCATTTATATCGTCGTTTGTAAGTTTATTTTTCTTAGCCCTTTTTATAAGTCTTTTTGTCTCTAAAACTATTTCAGAAAGGCTCATCTCACCGGCGTTTTTAACTACTGGTGTAATCAAACCACCATCCACAGCTACGGCAACTGCAACGCTCACGTGATCGTGAACTAGGATTTTTTCTCCGCTTTCATCTAGAGATGAATTTACTATATCGTGCTTTTTAAGAGTTTTAGCCGTTATAAAAGTTATTATGTCATTTATTGACATCTTTTCATCTGTTATATGTTTTACCTCATCTTTATGAAGTCTCATCAGCTTATTTATATTAGTCATATCTACGCTGGTGTTTAAGGTAAAGCTAGGAGCTGTGTAGAAACTCTCACTCATTCTCTTGGCGATTGCCTTTCTCATAGGAGACATTGAAATTACTTCCTTAATTCCGAATTTAGAGCTTGAAGTATTTTCTGAATTACCGTCATTGTATGCTAAAGAGTCGTATGCGTTTGAACTAGAAGAGCTGTTCATATATGATATAACATCTTCTTTCATTATTTTTCCTCCATGTCCGGTGCCAATTATATGGCTTAGATCTATGCCTTCCAATTCAGCTATCCTTCTTGCAAGAGGGGAGGAGTTTACATCGATTTTTCCAATATCTGCTCCAATGTCTTCTTCAATATCTGCTCCAAGTTTATCAAACTTTAGATTTGAGAATTTCTCTACATCGTCAAGGTGAATTCTTCCATTTGGACCCGTACCAGAGACTTCTTCTAAGCTTATTTTTAAATCGCTAGCTTTTTTTCTAGCGGCAGGAGTCGCCCTTACCTTACCTATTTCCTTATCATCTTCAAAATTTTTACTAGAATTAGAGTTTGTGTCACTAGATGGGTTTGGATTTTTTTCATCCATAGAATCAGCTATATATCCAATCGTAGTTATTACTGGGACGGTTTCACCTTCTTTATACAGGATTTCTAGTAGGTATCCATCTTCTTCTGCTTCAACTTCCATATTTACCTTGTCAGTCATAATCTCGAGAAGGATCTCACCTCTATGAACCTTGTCACCGACATTTTTCATCCATTTGACGATTTGACCTTCCTGCATATCCATTCCAGCCTTTGGCATTATTATATCTGTAATCATAGTCTACCTCTCTTTTCTCACCATTTTAATAAGTGTATCTAAGATTTTTTCCTCGCTAGGTACTATCGCCGCCTCTAGCTCTGGATTGTATGGTACTGGGACATCTAGTCCAGCAAGCCTGACGATAGGCGAATCTAAATAATCAAAAGCCTCGCTCTCTGCTACCATTGCTGCAATTTCCCCGATGTATCCTCCAGTTTTAACAGCTTCATTTACCAAAAGTAGCTTTCCTGTCTTTTTGACTGATTCCACTATCATTTCCTTGTCAAGCGGTACCAACGTCCTAGGATCTACAACTTCTACATCTATTCCTTTTTCTGCGGCTTTTTTTGCAGCTTCCAAGACTCTAGGCAACATCCTTCCGTAGCTTACTACAGTAATATCTTTTCCTTCTCTTTTAATTTCCCCTTTTCCAAGTGGAATAATAAAATCATCTTCCTCAGGTACTTCTCCCTTTGTTTTATAAAGAGTTTTTTGTTCTATAAACATAACTGGATTGTCATCTCTTATAGCTGCCTTTAATAATCCCTTTGCATCTTTTGGGGTTGCAGGAACTACGACCTTAAGACCGGGAACGTGACAGAACCACGCTTCTAAACTTTGTGAGTGTTGTGCCGCAGCCCCTGTTCCAGAACCGCCCGGAGTTCTTAAGACCATAGGAACCTTAGCCTTTCCACCGAACATATACCTCATCTTCGCTGCTTGGTTTACTATTGAGTCCATTGCTATTGTAGTAAAATCCATAAACATTATTTCAGCTATAGGTCTCATTCCAGTTACGGCAGCTCCACAAGCAGCACCGGCAATTACAGCCTCGCTTATAGGAGTATCCCTAACTCTGTCTTCTCCAAACTCCTCAAACATTCCAACAGAAACACCAAAGGCTCCACCGTATAGACCGACGTCTTCTCCCATTAAAAATACATCTTCATCTCTTCTCATTTCCTCAACCATCGCCATTTTTATAGCGTCTTTATATGTCATTTCCATAAAAAAATCCTCCTATGCGTAAACGTCATCTGTAACTGACTCAATTGGTGGGTTTTCACTATTGTTAGCGAAATCTACAGCATCTTCAATTTCTTGTTTTGTTTCCCTCTCAATTTTTTCAAGCTCGTCTATAGTCATTATATTCATATCTACCATCTTATTTTTAAATATCTTTAGTGGATCTCTCTCTTTCCAAGAGTTGACCTCTTCTTTTGTTCTGTATACTTGAGCGTCAGATTTTGAATGTCCTAAATACCTATAAGTTTTGCTTTCTACTAGAACAGGTCCGTTTCCACTTCTTACACCATCTATTATCTCACTCATCTTTTCATGAACGCCTACTGCATCGTTTCCGTCTATTATATATCCCTTAATTCCGTAAGATTTTGCCCTGTCGGCTATATCTTTGATGTTCATAGCCTTATCTTGTGGAACGCTCATACCGTAAAGATTGTTCTCACAGTAGAAAATTATCGGTAAATTCCATACTGAGGCGAGGTTTAGAGCTTCATGGAAGCTACCTTCATTTGATGCTCCATCTCCAAAAAAGCAAAGTACTACCTTTCCTGTATTTTTCATTTTTTGAGTTAAGGCTGCACCTGTAGCTATGCCGTGACCTCCTCCGACAACACCATTGGCACCGAGATTTCCTACTTCAACATCGGCTATGTGCATTGAGCCTCCCTTGCCTTTACAATATCCAGTGTACTTTCCAAGGAGCTCTGCCATCATCTTATTAATATCGATCCCCTTTCCTATAACCTGACTGTGACCTCTATGAGTTGAGGTTATGATATCGTCTGGCCTAAGTGCCATGCAAGCTCCTACTGAAGAGGCCTCCTGTCCTACGCTGAGGTGGGTAGTTCCGTGAACCATTCCCCTCGCAAAGAAATAGCTAACTTTCTCCTCAAAGAACCTAGCTTGATTCATTCTTCTGTACATTTCTTGATACAATTCTTTTTTTGAATTAAACATAATATACTCCTTATATAATAATATCTTAATCAAGTAATCTATTTGCTACTAGTTCATCCGTAATAAGAACGTCTATAGCACCGGATTTGATTGAAGCTAAAACAGCTTCTGACTTCTCAATTCCACCTGCGACTGCTACAACTGTTTTTATATTTTTTAGTTCCTCTAAACTTATATTAATAGTTCTATCCTTAAAGTCACTTTTGACTTCATTTCCGTCTTTATCAATAAATACGGTGTTTATATCTCCAATGGCTCCTAGTTTAGATAATTTTTTTACGTCTTCTTTATTTATAATATTTAGTTCTGTCATTGTGGATGAGAATATATTTCCAATGCCGACCAACGCTATATCAGATTTTTTTGCTTTTTCAAGAACTGATTTTATCTGGCCGTCTTCCATTATTGCGTCCCTATATTCTTTAGAACCTACAAAAACAGGTGCGTATAATCCTAGAGCCTTTGCCCTCAAATTTTCCGCCATCTTTTGAGCGATTATATTTGAATGAAAGTGGTTTATCTCATTTCCTATTCCACCAACTATGGGAACTATAGTGAGCTTGCTGGCACCGTTAAAATCTATTTTTGAAGCAACTTCATACACGTTTTTGCCCCAAGAAACTCCGATTGTCATAAAGTCTTTCATTATTGTAGACAGATACTCTACGGCAGCATCTGCTAAAAGAGACATCTTTTCTTGGTCATTATCATAAAACTCACTTATTACCTTGACCTTTTTGAGTTTGAATTTTTTTTCTAAATCCTCCTCTAAATCATGTCTGTACATATCGGGAAATCTTACGTGAAACTCTACAATACCTCTATTTCTAGCTTCATTTAGCATCATCGAGACGCTAGACCTAGATATGCCGTGAATCTTGGATATTTGATCTTGAGTCAACTTATCAATATAGTATGAATAAGCGACTTTAAATAATTTATAATCTTTTTTATCGGTCATAACATCACCTCTTAACCTAAGTATAAACAAGCATTTAATATATGTCAATATTATTTTGACATATGTTAAAATATAGTCTATAATATTTATATCATATAGAAAAATTGATTAGCCTATATAAATTATATGGATTTTGATATGTTTATAAGAGATAAAGTGGGAGAAAAAATGAGAAAAACAGATACTGGTAAAGAATTGGATGTTTTAGAAAATAATAAATTAGAAAACAAAATAGATGAAAACAAAATAAAAAATAATGAAAGTAAAGTAATAAGTAAAGAAAATAAAATAAAAGATAATGGCGATAAATTAAACAAGAGCGCTGCACCCTGGCTTAAGATAAGATATAATTCAAAGAATTTAGAGTATGTAGAGAAAATGATGAATTCACTTTCTCTTAACACTGTATGTAAAAGTGCCAACTGCCCCAATATGGGCGAATGTTATAAAAAAAGAACTACGACTTTTATGATAATGGGGAGTAATTGTACAAGAAACTGTAGGTTTTGCAATGTATATAGCGGAAAACCTACACCTCTTGATCCAGAGGAGCCGCTTAAGGTAGCTGAGGCGACTAAAAAACTGGGATTAAAACACGTAGTAGTAACATCTGTAACTAGGGACGACCTAGAGGATTATGGAGCTGATCATTTTAGAAAATGTATAGTTGAGATAAGAAAATTAAATCCGGATACAACTATTGAGGTTTTAATTCCAGACATGATGGGAGATAAAAGGGCATTAGATGCTATTATAGATGCAAGTCCAGATGTAATAAATCACAATTTGGAGACTATATCTAAGTTTTACTCTAAGGTTAGACCTGAGGCTGATTACGAGAGGTCACTTTTTGTACTGGACTACGTTAAGAGAAAAGATCCAAAGATAATGACAAAAACAGGGATTATGGTGGGCCTCGGCGAATCATATGAAGAGGTATTAAGTCTGATGGACGATGCAATTGAAGTCGACTGCGATATTTTTACTATAGGGCAGTACCTTAGACCAAGCTCTAGACATATCGAGATCAAGGAGTACATAAGACCTGAAGTCTTTGAAATGTACAGAGAAGACGGAATTAAAAAGGGCTTTAAGTTTGTATTTAGCGGGCCACTTGTGAGAAGTTCATATATGGCTGGAGATATATTTTCTAGAGAGGTATCAAAAAATGATAGTAATCGACCTAAAGAAATATAAATATTTAAATCCATCATTTTATTTTGCACTAGAGGAGTGGGCCATGGGAAAAAACGAATTTGACGGTGATTCAGTTGTTTTTTTGTGGACCTGTGAGCCATCTGTTATGGTAGGAAAGTTTCAAAATACATATGAAGAAGTGAATATGGAATTTATAAGGGAAAATAATATAAATATAGTGAGAAGAAACTCAGGCGGAGGAGCTATATACGTAGATAGAGGTACACTTCAGTTTTCTTTTGTAGACAAGAGAGGATATGCCGATAAAATTAGGTTTAATGAATTTATAGAACCGGTAAAAGAAGTTATTGAGGGGTATGGAATAAAAACTATAGAAAACTCGAGAAATGATATTTTGATAGATATTGAAACTAAAAAAAGATATGTAGGATTAAAATCAAATAAGTATAATCAAGATATTGATGTAAGCAAAAATAATAATTATGAATTAAAAGAGAATAAATGCAAAGAGAATAAATACAAGGATATTAATAAAGATAAAATGACGTTCATTAAAGCAAACAAACCTAAAAAGGTATCGGGAAATGCGCAGTACTTCAAGGATAAAACCCTAGTTCATCACGGTTCTATACTGTTTGACGTAAATGTAGAAAACTTAATGAGCTCACTAAACCCTTCAAAAGAAAAATATGAGTCAAAAGGATATAAATCCCTCAGAGAAAGGATAGTTAATATACGGGATGTAGTGGGAGAAAGTTTAGGTAGGGATATATCTATAGAGGAGTTTTCGGAGGAAATAGAAAAAGGCCTATTAAAATACGATAAAAACAATAAAGATAAATATAAAGATAAGGATAAAGATAAAGATAA
>JASBZE010000080.1 GCA_029983575.1 Peptostreptococcaceae bacterium | reverse complement strand
TCTATCTTTAGACTTTAAATTTTTCTCATCAACGCTATATATTATACAACCAAAACTTTTTACATAACCAAAAAATGGGGACTGGATTAAAACCAGTCCCCTAATTGTCATATTTAGTTTTAGTATATTTAGTTATAGTAAAGTATCGCTGTTAGTAAGTAATAACTAATCTAACGCTATTATCGTCAAATCTTAATTCTGGAATCACATCCAGATAACTTGCTATTTGTTTAGGAATGCATCCTTCCACTCTTCTTCTTTAAACCCGCGGAGGAGAATTTTCTTTTTGAAATCATATCCAAGGGGCCTCTTGATAAGCATTCCGTCACTAATGAGCAAGTCTATTTTTTCTTTCTCGCTCATCTCCTTTAACTTATCCTTAAGTCCGAGTTCACGGTACTTCATTCCACTTGTGTTAAATAATTTCTTTATGTCTATGTCGAATTCCTTTAATATTTTCTTTATATCTGAAGCGCTTGGTTGCTCTTCGGTGATGTCTACAAAATCTACCTTTATGTTGTTGTCTTCAATAAATTTCTTGGCTCTTTTACATGTGGTACATTTTGGATAATGATATATTTTCATTGGACTCACCCCTTCACTGTATCTTATTCGCATATATACCACAAAACGGAAAATAATAACGGAAAATATAGAAATTTATAAAAAAATCATCTATAAAAATAAAACTTTAATTAAAATATAAAAATATATAGATAAAAATAAAACTTTAAATAAGGATAAAAAATAAAAATAATTGATTGATAGAAAAAAAATTAACAAATTTATAAAAAGTTTTAAAATAAGTGTTGCATTTTTATTTTTATTGATGTATTATAGTTACATAAATAAAAATGTTATAATTTCATTGATTAAATAAAGGGTTATTAATTGTATAAAGTTTTTATGTTGTCAAACCGGGACTTAAAAATATGTTATTATCCAATATTCCTGGTTTTGACAACTTAAATTTTTAAGTTTGTTTGTGAAATTAATAACCTAAAAAATGACAAATATTTGTGAAATTAATAACCTAAAGGTTTATTTTATTATTATGGAGGAAGGTATCATGGCAAAGGAAAAAGAAGTAGTACAAGAAGAAGTGGCAGTTAGCCCAGCAGTAGAAGAGGTAAATACATTGGTGTCTAAGGCATTAGTTGCCCTAGATGAATTTTTAAAGATTGAAGATCAAGAAAAGATCGATCAAATAGTTCAAGCGGCAGCCGTTGCTGCTTTAGAATCACACGGACCACTTGCCGTTTCAGCAGTTAACGAAACAGGACGTGGAATAGTTGAAGATAAGGCAACTAAAAACTTATTTGCCTGTGAATATATTGTAAACAACATGAGGGGTCTAAAAACTGTTGGAGTAATCGGTAAAGATGAGGTTGACGGACTTATGCAAATAGCTGAGCCAGTTGGCGTTGTTTGTGGTATTGTACCTACTACCAACCCGACTTCAACAACGATATTCAAATCTTTAATATGTTTAAAAACTCGTAACCCTATAGTATTTAGTTTCCATCCATCAGCTAATGAGTGCTCTAAGGAAGCTGCTAGAATAGTAAGGGATGCTGCTGTTAAAGCTGGAGCTCCAGAAAATTGTATACAATTTTTAGATAAACCTTCTTTGGAAGGAACTGATGCACTTATGAATCGCGATGGAATAGCTACAATACTTGCTACAGGCGGAAATGCAATGGTTAGGGCAGCATATTCTTGTGGTAAGCCGGCTCTTGGAGTTGGAGCGGGTAATGTTCCAGCTTATGTAAATAAGGATGCCAGATTAAAACAAGCTGTCAATGACATCATACTAAGTAAGGCCTTTGACAATGGTATGATATGCGCTTCTGAACAAGCTGCGATTATAGATAAAGAAGTTTACGATGAATTCGTAAGACTTATGAAAGAGCACAGAGTTTATTTTGTAAACAAAAAGGAAAAAGCGCTACTAGAAAAACTCCTTTTTGGAGTGGAAGCCAATTCTAAAAACTGTGCAGGAGCTGCACTAAACTCTAAGATAGTAGGAAAGCCAGCTGTTGATATTGCTAAGTGGGCAGGGTTTGAAGTTCCTGAGTCTACAGTTATACTAGCTGCAGAATGTGATGAAGTTGGAGTAAACGAGCCGCTTACAAGAGAAAAATTATCTCCAGTATTGGCTATATTAAAATCAGAAAGTACAGAAGATGGTATTGAAAAAGCTCGTCAAATGGTAGAATTTAATGGATTGGGACATACTGCATCAATTCATACAACAGATGAAGATATTGTTGAGGATTTTTCAAAAGCTGTAAGAGCTTGTCGTATTGTATGGAATCAACCATCAACATTTGGTGGAATAGGTGATGTTTACAACGCATTTATACCATCATTGACTCTTGGATGCGGAAGTTATGGACGTAACTCAGTTTCAGGTAACGTATCAGCTATAAATCTATTAAATATTAAACAGGTCGGGAGAAGGAACAACAATATGCAGTGGTTTAAGGTGCCACCCAAGGTATATTTTGAACCCAATGCAATAAAATACTTACGTGATATGGAGGGTTTAGAGAGAGTAATGATCGTAACTGACGAATCAATGACTCAGTTAGGGTTTGCGCAAAAAGTAATAGACCAACTCCAGAGACGTAAAAATAAGGTTGCAGTACAGGTTTTTGACAAGGTAGAACCAAACCCAGACATCACGACTGTGGAGCGTGGGGTAGCTATGATGAATGACTTCAGACCTAATACAATAGTTGCACTAGGAGGGGGATCTCCAATAGATGCAGCGAAGATAATGTGGTTATTCTATGAAAGACCAGACGCTGACTTCACTGAATTAGTTCAAAAGTTTATGGATATTAGAAAGCGTACTGTCAAATTCCCTCATTTAGGAAAGAAAGCAAAGTTTGTAGCAATTGCAACTACTTCAGGAACAGGCAGCGAGGTAACTCCTTTTGCAGTAATATCTGATAAGGAAAATGACAAAAAATATCCTCTAGCAGATTATGCACTAACACCAAACGTAGCAATAGTAGACCCTAATTTGGTACTTACAGTTCCTGCTGGTCCTACTGCCTCAACAGGAATGGACGTTCTTACACACGCAACTGAAGCATATGTGTCAATACTAGCAAATGACTACACAGATGGACTTGCTCTACAAGCGATAAGGATCGTATTTGAAAATCTAGAGGAGTCAGTAAAAACAGCTGATAGAGATGCCAGAGAAAAAATGCACAACGCTTCATGTATGGCAGGTATGGCTTTTGCAAATGCGTTCTTGGGAATAGCTCACTCAATGTCACATAAATTAGGAGGAAAATTCCACACAGTGCACGGAGAGACAAATGCGACACTACTTCCTTATGTAATCAAGTACAATGGAACAAAACCTGGAAAGATTTCTGTTTGGCCAAAATACGAACACTACCAAGCTGCAGAAAGATACCAAAACATTGCTAGAATGTTAGGTTTGAAGGCGGATACACCAGAGGAAGGTGTAGAATCTTACGCTCAAGCTGTTTATGAATTGGGTAGAAAAGTTGGTTGCCCTATGGCGTTAAAAGAGCACAGGGTAATTCAAAATGATGGAGTTGATTTTGAAACTTTCAAAGCTGCACTTCCAAAGGTTGCTTTTGATTCGTTTGAAGACCAGTGTACACCAGCTAATCCAAGGCTTGCCATGATTGAGGACATGAGGGGAATAATGGAAGCTGCTTGGGAAGGATATGGAGAAAAGAAATACGAGGAAACTATATAGATTCATTTAGTATAGTTGTATCAATTATATATACCTAAAAATAGCGACCGAACAGGTCGCTATTTTTGTGGGATGATTTATTTGAAACTTACTTAGCTTTGTCTTGGAGCTGTTTTTCTAGCTCTTTTATTCTATCATCTTTTTCTTTTAATTCTTTGTCTTTTTCATCAATTTTCTTTTCTTTTTCTGCAAGTTTTGAATTTAAACCCTCAACTTTTTTCATTAGGTTTTCAATTTCTTTATTTAGCTTATCTATAATAGATTTCTCGGAGGGCTGTTTATCAGAATGGTCTTTAGCATCGTCTGCTTTACTAGGATTGTCATTTGTATCTTCCTTATAATTAGGATTTTTTGCTTTATTTAAAGCATCCTCAACAGCTTGTTTTATACCATTGCTTGAATAAGTTGCTCCAGCAATTGCATCGACATTATATGAGTTAGCTTCCACTATTTTAGGTATAATTCTCTTGGCTTTCCTTATATATATTTTATTTAAACCGGATATATCTACTAGTTTTTCATTTTGTATAGCCACTATTACGTCATCTTTAACAACAACGTCAAGGGTAACATCAGTATCTTCATATCCCTTTCCTAGACCACTGTATGTTCCATCGATATATTTAG
This sequence comes from Peptostreptococcaceae bacterium, assembly GCA_029983575.1. Lineage (GTDB taxonomy): Bacteria > Bacillota > Clostridia > Peptostreptococcales > Peptostreptococcaceae > JASBZE01. Next base: position 3,268 of record JASBZE010000080.1, on the reverse strand, counting down.
AATTATGTTTTAATTTATCAATTTCTCTTTGTTTATCTTCGATGGTTCTATTAAGCGAATTAACATTTTTTTCTAGTTCTTTGTTTTTGGAGTCTAAATCAGAGACTTGTTTTCTTAGATTTTCTATTAATGTTTTATTAATTTCGCTATCTGAATCTGTACTAGAATTACCTGAAGCTGATTTTCTTAGAGCTGAATTTATAGCTGCTTGTATTCCGTGAGAAGATGAAGTACCATGGGATATTACATCCACATCTTTGGCATTATTTTTACCTATTACCTTTCCATACATTAGGGAAAAATCTTTATAATACTCTTTATCTTCTTTATGACTTGCTACTTCCACACTAGCAATCTTTTTATCTTTTATTACTACTTTTACTTTTATAGGTACTGTCTTGTTATATCCTATGCCACTACCTTCGAAAGTACCATCTGTTAATTCGCCAATATTGCTAGATAGTTGTTCTTGTAATCCTGATATTTGTTTATTAAGATCATCAATTTGAGTTTTTTGTTCCTCGTTCTTTTTCTTCATATTTTCCAATTCAGCAGTATCAGCTCCATCTGAAGAATTGTCTCCCCTAGATTTCTTTAGAGCCTTATTAACAGCAGATTTTATTCCGTTTCCCGTAATAGTTGCCCCAGAAGTAGCATCTACTTTAGTATTTTGAGCAGCGATTATTTTTGGGATAACTTCCGCACCTTTTTCATAGTACCCCGCTGTTTCAGTATGGCTAACAACTGTGATGGATGTTATTTTTTCTTTTTTAACTTTAACCTTTACCTTGATAGCGCCCTCATAACCTTGAGCTTCACCTTCGAACTCACCGTCCTTAAGCTTGCCTCCACCCTCTGAATTTGCTTTATCAAGTTCGGCTTGAAGCTTTTTTAGATTATCTTCAAATTTCTTAGATTGGTCTTGTAGTTCCTTATTTTTTAACTTAAGGTTATTTAACTCTGTTATATCTACAGCAGAAGTACCACAGCCACTATTATCGCCAGCATTTGCAAGTGCCTTAGAAACAGCTGACTTAATAGCGTTACTTGTAATAGTTGCTCCTGACACAGAGTCAACTTGAGTATTCTGAGCTGATAAAATCTTACCTATTACCGCCTGTGCCTTAGCATAATATTCAGGAGTTTCAGAGTGACTTACCTGTATATCTGCTATCTTTCCTACAGAAACAGTAACTTTAACCTTTACGTCACCTGAGTACCCAGAAGAAGATCCTTCATATACTCCATCTTTTAACTTTTTAGGAATTGATGGAGAGTTGGAACCTCCAGAAGATTTATTTCCTGAATTAGAGGCAGGTCTTTTTGAAGTACTTGATCTAGATTTTTTCTTCTTGTCATCTTTTTTGTCGCTTTTTTTATCGTCCTTTTTTTCCTTTGATGCCTTTTCGAGAGCGTCTTTTTCGCTTTGCAAACTACTATTTTCGTTGTAAAGTTCATCAATTTTATTTTGTGCCTTATTGTAGTCTCTTTGTACCTTATCCGTTACGCTATTTATACCGGCGATCTCACCTTCGTTTTTACCATGAGTATTTCCGTAACTATACGCTGAAACAACGGCAAAAATCGACACTATAACGGCCGAGAGTGCAATTTTTCCGTGCGTTTTCATCATTTTTTTAAATTTCATATTACACCCCGATTCTAATTTTCGATAGCGTTGTTAACCGCATCTATAATCCCGCCAGAACTGTAAGTAGCACCAGAAATAGTGTCTACATCAGTACTTTGAGAGCTGATTATATCTTGTATAACTGATTTTGCCTTATTTAGATATTCAGCATCATCATTTGTACTAGCGATGTTTATGCTTGTGATTTTTCCGCCCTTAACATCTACGCTTACTGTAATATCTCCATTATATCCCTTGGCCTTTCCTGTATGTGTACCATCCTTAAAACCACTGTCAGCTTCTTTTTTTGACTCTTGTTTTTTATCATCCTGTGGTTTACTTTCCGAACTAGAGTTACTGCTTGAATCATTGGAACTTAAATTTACCTTCCCGTCTCCGTCTGTACCATTTAAGTTGATTTTAGGTAATTTTTTGGCGACGGCATTATCCTTTCTAGGAGTTCTCGCATGAAATTTTTCAAATTTAGAGCAAAGGTTTATACCGATGACCAGAATAACTGCGATACCAAAAGAAATAATGAATTTTCTAACACAATATTTTTCTTTGAAGTTTTTTATAAATTTATTTAACTTATCTTTGTCTATCGTAGTCTTTTCATTATTCATAATAAGTTATTTACGTCTTCTCCTTTCATTGTTTAGTGACTTTGTAAATAATCTCAATTCTTTTTAGGGTTTAATTATTTAAACTAAACCTCTTTAATCTTTACGCTAACTGCTGTACGTTTTTTGTTATAAACTTGCATTATTTTTTGTCCAGCATATGATAAGAAAATAGATGAATAGAAAACCAAACAGAAATTTCTTGTCATGCTTGCTGGTTTAAGCACATATACCATTATTACCTGAATAAATAATAGTCCGTAGAATATATAAGCATATTCTTGTAAATTTTTCCAAGCTTTTCCGCTCATCTTCTTTCTAAAGTATCTAAAAGAGGTAATAAATAGAGGAATCATTATCATTATAGCAAAAACTGCTGATGTAAACATCATTAAATTTGCCCATAGAGGGATACCTACCTGTGCGCTTAGATTTGCTTTTCCTAATATAAAATGAAAGAAGTAGTGAACATTGTGAGGAATAGTAATTATTCCTGATAAGATCGAAAGCTCCGCCCTTATCTGCATTAAATTTCTCGTCACCTTGTATTTTTTGTTTAAAACTCCCGTGTACATCACGAGCATAAAACTAGCACCACCTACAGCTCCCGAGTCAATAGCCTTCATAACTTGCTTTAATACTGGAATATATGTAATCGAGTAGTTGTTTACGATCATTATTGCATGAACAGTAGCAACTAAAGCAATAAATGTGAATATCAAGTACAAACATTGACTATATTTTTTTATGTACTTAGATAGAAACACACTTGCTATTGTAATAAAGAATACACTAATTAGAATTGTCAATTGTAATTTCACCGCCTTTCATTATGAAATACAAAAATAGTAGTATAAAATTGTTTTGTATTTTTCATACCGACTACAAACCTGTTTACGTCTATTATAATAATACACTTGAGATAATTAATCAATATTTTTTACAAAAAAATATAAATGTATTGTCTTAGTTGTCAAGACATATGTTACACCTACCACAAAAAAATACAGTTTTT
>JASBZE010000079.1 GCA_029983575.1 Peptostreptococcaceae bacterium | reverse complement strand
AAAATATTAGTTGATTATATTGTCATCAACGTTATTTGACATAGAACCTTTATTTTTAAGCCGTCTTCGGTTTAAATTTTTTAAGTCTAAGTGCATTAGTCAATACGGAAACTGAACTAAAGCTCATTGCCAATGCCGCTATCATAGGATTAAGTAGAGGTCCTCCAAACAAAAACAAAAGTCCGGCCGCTATTGGTATGCCAATTGTATTATAAGCAAATGCCCAAAACAAGTTTTCTTTAATATTTTTAATTGTAGCTCTACTAAGTTCAATGGCAGTTACCACATCCATTATAGACTGTTTAATTAAAACTACGCTGGCCGATTCAATTGCGACATCAGTTCCATTTCCAATAGCTATTCCCAAGTCTGAGGTAACAAGAGCTGGAGCATCATTTATACCATCTCCAACCATAGCTACTTTTTTGCCATCATTCATTAGCTTTTTCACTGCGTTTGCCTTTTCATCAGGCAAAACATCGGCGATAACATTGTCTATACCTGCCTTTTTAGCTATTTCTCTAGCGGTATTTTCATTATCTCCAGTAAGCATTACCACATCTAATCCCATTGATTTAAGTCTATTTACCGCTTCTAAACTATCTTCTTTTATCATGTCAGAAATTGTTATAACTCCTAGTGCAGCATTTTCTCTTGATAAGATTATTGGCGTTTTTCCCTCCTTTGAGGCCTTACTAATAATCTCCTCAACATTTTCAATGCCTTTTCCTATAAATTTCTGATTTCCTATAGATATTTTCCTGCCGTCTATAATTCCCTCCACTCCTTTTCCAGGAACGGATTTAAAATCTTTAACCTCATAAAAATCTAAACCTCTTTGTTCAGACTCTCTAATTATAGCATCGCCTAGTGGATGTTCCGAAAAGTGTTCTATTGATGCAGCTATTTTTAAAAGCTCATCCTCATCTATATCTGAGAGAGAAATAATATCTGAAACATCCGGCTTTCCTTTTGTAATAGTTCCTGTTTTATCAAAAACGACAGTATCTATCTTGTGAGCCATCTCAAGTGCTTCTCCACCTTTTATCAATACTCCAAGCTCTGCTCCCCTACCTGTACCGACCATTATAGCAGTAGGTGTCGCCAATCCAAGTGCACAAGGACAAGCTATTACCAGTATTGATATAAATATTGTAAGGGCAAATTCAAAGCCTTGTTTTGAAAATATCATCCATACCAAAAACATTATTACTGCAATTGACATTACAACAGGTACGAAGATTCCTGAAACGACATCGGCTAACTTAGCTATAGGAGCCTTATCGCCCTGAGCATCCTCTACCAGTTTTATAATTCTAGACAAGGTCGTGTCTTTTCCTACTTTTTCAACCTTAAACTTAAACGATCCATTGTAGTTTATAGTTGCTCCAGTAACCTTGTCTCCTACCTTTTTCTCTATAGGGAGACTTTCTCCTGTAATCATGGATTCATCAACAGAAGAGCTACCTTCTATTACTTCTCCATCTACGGGAATTTTTTCCCCCGGTCTAACGATAACAGTATCCCCTGGCATTACAAAATCAGTTGGTACCTTCTCTTCTACTCCATTTTTTAATATAACAGCAAAGTCCGGTTTTAAGTTCATCAACCTCTTTATCGCATCAGAAGTCCTGTTTTTTGCTCTATCTTCAAAATATCTTCCTATCATTATCAGAGCTATTATCATACCGGCACTCTCAAAATAGAGTTGCAAGTGACCTCCATGCTCCATCATATGATACATTGCCTGGTCATAATACACTCTGTCTGTCATTAGTTTGATCGTGGTGTACATACTATACAAAAAAGCTGCAGATGTACCAATCGCTACTAGTGAATCCATATTTGGATTTCTGTTAAACAACAATCTGTAGCCATCGTAGTAAAATCTCCAACCGCTTATCATCACAGGCACTACGAGAACAATTTGTAGTATCGCATTGTTTATAGGATTGACTTCAGCTGAGACTATATCAGGTAGCTTTAGTCCAAACATAGGTCCCATCGATACTATAAATAAAATAGAAGCAAAGATTAGAGATACTATTAGTTTTCTCTTAGCTCCAATCCTTGCCTTTTCCTTTTCTTTTTTTAATTTATCCTCATCGACTTGCTCAATAGGCATAATTCCAAATCCAGCCTTCTCAACGACCCTCTTGAAATCATCAAATCCAACTTGAGATTCGTCGTATATAACCCTAAGTATTTCAGTAGTCAGGTTTACATTTTGCCTTTCTACTCCGTCGAGTTTCCTTATTACTCTCTCTACGGATTTTGAACAAGCAGCGCAACTAATTCCACTTATCCTATACTCATTAATCTTCATTTACAATCACCTCTCAATACCATTATACCCCGTTCTCATATAAAAAATCAAGCTAAGTATTTTTATAAGTTCATATATATGAAGATAGTTATATTTATTTACTTAAATCACATTAAATTATTATAAAAACCTTTAAATTATCTTTAAATAAAATAATTCATTAGATATATTTAAATTCCTTCTATCAATGCTCCTTCTTTGTCTATTTTAAGCTTATACAGATTCCAACCATTTGGCATCTCTTTTGCAAAATCCCTAAGAGCATCGGCCTTTTTCTCATCTGTAGTAAGAGCCATTATAGTTGGTCCTGCACCTGAAAGAAACACTCCCAAAAATCCAAGTTCTTCAGCCCTATTAAATATATCGTCATATCCATCAATCAATTTAGATCTATATGGTTGGTGAAGTAGATCCTTACATGCAGGCTTTATCAAATCTATTCTATTGTTTTGCATAGCTGATACTAGTAGAGAAACCCTACCTACGTTAAATACAGCATCTTTATAGTCTACTTCCTTTGGTAAAACGCCTCTAGATTTTTCAGTTGACAACCTAAAATTTGGTACTAGAGCACAGAAAATAAGTTCATCAGGAGTGTTTATTATATCTGCATAAACCTTATTACCCTCTAAAATTGCCGTCGTCATATTTCCGAGTAATGCTGGAACTACATTGTCTGGATGCCCCTCAATCTCTGTGACAAGTAAAACTAACTCATCTGTAGATAGATCTAGCCCAGAGTATACATTTGCAGCTAACACTCCAGCAATTATACATGTGGCACTACTTCCAAGTCCTCTACACACGGGAACTTGTGTATCAATTCCAATTTTAAGGCCCTTCATCTTATCCATTATATCGTATTTTTCATAAACGTATTTAAAACTCCTGTAAATTAAGTTATCTTCATTTTTAAATTCATCTTCACAACCAGTTATCTCTAAACCGCTATCTAGTTCTTCAAAAACAAAGGTGTTGTATAAATTTAATGCAAGACCTAGGCAATCAAACCCAGGTCCTATATTTGCACTAGTAGCCGGTACTCTTATCTTAATCATTCTCTTTTCCCTCCACATAAGACTTGCAAAAAGACATTATATCATCTTTTTCTATTGTATTTTTATGTAAAATATCTTTCTCTCCTAATTCAACCAATTCGCTTGGAATAAATAAATCGTACTCCCCACTCAATCTTGCATTTGCCTTAAATGCATCAACTCCAATCATATCTTCTCCTGTTAGAGCTCTTAATACATCTTTTGAGAATTTAAATGGACTTGCCGTGCTAAGTACTATAGTGTAGTGTTCATCTTCTTTTTTATTTTTGATAAATGCATCATATGCACTTGCCGTATGTGTATCTATCACGTACTGGTTTTCATCAAAACATTTTTTTATAGCTTTTTTAACTTCTGACTCCGTTGAATAGTAGCTTGAAAAACTTTTTAGCCCAACTTTCATATCTTCTGTTATAGAATAGCTTCCATTATTTTTTAAATCGCTCATCAACTTAGATACGAGCACATCATCTCTAAAGGTTATCTCAAACAACAATCTCTCAAGGTTACTAGATATTAAAATATCCATAGATGGAGAGGAAGTCAATTTTAACTCTCTATTTTTGTCGTATTTACCTTCATTGAAGAAATCATACAGAACGTTGTTTTCATTGGATGCACAAATCAATTTATTAATAGGAAGTCCTAAAAGTTTAGCGTAATATCCAGCGAGTATATTACCAAAATTTCCTGTTGGTACGGAGAAATTAACCTCCTCATTCCTCTCAATCACTCCCTTTGTTACCAATAACCTATATGCGTTAAAATAGTAAATTATCTGAGGAATGAGCCTACCAATATTAATAGAGTTTGCAGATGAGAGCATATACCCTTCTTCCAAACAAAACTCGTTAAATTCCTTATCGTTAAAAACTTCTTTTACTCCTGTTTGAGCATCGTCAAAGTTTCCTTTTATACCGACTACTTTTACGTTTTTTCCTTCTTGGGTATTCATCTGTAACTTTTGAATGTCACTAACCCCATTTTCTGGATAAAAAACTATAATTTCTATATTTTCGACATCTTTAAATCCTTCGAGAGCAGCTTTTCCAGTATCACCTGAAGTTGCGGTAAGAATCAAAACCTTCTTGTCAATTCCCATTTTTTCCATGGATATCTTCATCAAATGCGGCATAAATGTAAGCGCCATGTCTTTGAATGCAAGTGTTGGACCGTGGAATAACTCCATTACAGAAAAACCGTCTAAAATTTTTAGAGGAGCTACCTCACTGTCTTTAAACCTCTTTCCATATGAACTATCTATACATAAATCTATCTCCTCTTCACTTAACTCATCGAAAAATAATGAAATTATCCTCTTAGCAACCTCTTTGTACGAGTTCATCATTATTATTTCATCTAGGTCTACCTTCGGAAATTCAACCGGTACATAAAGTCCACCAGTTTTTGATATTCCCCTTACCACTGCTTCGGTAGATATAACACATTCATTTTTATCTCTTGTACATATAAATTTCATAATAACCTCCAAATTTATTGGTCAGTTTTTATAACCATCCTTACTTACTTTTTTTTATTATAACACAAGCATTGGCAAAAAGATATTGACTTTTCTAATATCTAGTTGTAGTATATATTTGAGTTATTAATGCATAAGCAATTTTTTTGCATAAAATCAATTACTAACATAAATAGAGGTCGATAAAATGGATAATATATTTTATGATAAATTATTGAATATAAAAACATGTGTAAAGAATGAAACCTTAGTTGAAACGGCAAATTTCTTTAGATATGAGGCCACTGATTATGATGATCTCGGGGTATTGCTAAACAACTACATTGTAGAAGATGACGATTGTCTAGTTGATTTCGGGTGTGGACTTGGAAGGGTTCCTTTTTTTATTCACAGCTTATTTAACTGCAGAGTTAAAGGGATTGAATACAACAGATCAATTTATATGAGAGCTGAAGAAAATAAACTCTACTATAACTGCAATCACAGATATCCCTCAGAAATTACCTTTTATAATATAAATGCAGTCGATTATGATATCGAGGACTCAGACAATGTATTTTATTTTTTTAATCCATTTTCTATAAATATTTTTTCGAAGGTAGTATCAAATATTCTCGAATCCGTCGAGAAGTCGCCTAGAGAAGTGGATATCGTACTCTATTATCCTGATCACAGTTATATTTATCTACTTGAGAATCAGACGTATTTTTACAGACTCTTGGATATAGAGTTAGGGGAGAGGACTATAAGAGACGACAGGGAGAGATTTGTAGTTTACAGATACAATCCTTTTAAGATATTGGGCGGACTTAAACAGAAGACAGTTATAGAATCCTACTCCTTTACTATGAGATTTTAACTGTAGTTTATCGTCGAGTTTTTTATTTGAGCTTAATTTTTATAATGGCTTTAATAGGCTTGAAAATAATAAAAAAGCTGACTTTGCATAGTTTATTATACGTAAGTCAGCTTTTTATCTATAGTTATTTTTCAGGGTTAATCAATCTACATATTTTCATCTAGCTTAGATATTGCTTTTCTTCTGTTATATTTGATCCTGTCATTTTCATTAAGTATTTTTTTTCTAAGTCTAATTGAATCAGGGGTTACTTCCACTAGTTCATCTTCAGATATGAAATCCAACGCCTCTTCCAAGGTAAATACTATAGGAGGAGTAAGTTTGATCGCGTCATCTGAACCGGATGCCCTTACATTTGACATCTTCTTATTTTTTGTAGGGTTTACTACCATATCCTCTTTTCTGGAGTTCATACCGATTATCATACCTTCGTACACATCCACGCTAGGCTCGACGAACATCGATGCCCTTGCACCGAGCGCATTTAGGGAATAACCCATGGTTTTTCCCGCTACTTGAGATATGAGAACACCATTTGATCTAGTAGGTATCTCTCCTTTATATTCCTCAAAATCATGGAATGAAGATACCAACGTTCCCTCTCCTCTTGTCACGTTTATAAATTCATTTCTATAACCTAATAATCCCCTAGTAGGAACGTAATAAGTCAGTTTTACGTAATCTCCATCTAAATCCATTGACTCCATCATACCCTTACGTATATTTAGTTCGTTTATTATCGATCCTGAATATTTGTCTGGACAACTCACTATTACTTTCTCGACAGGTTCAACTAGTTTCCCTTCACTATTTTTATACATGAGTACTTGAGGTTTAGATACTCCTAACTCATATCCTTCTCTTCTCATATTTTCTATTAATATAGATAGGTGAAGTTCTCCTCTACCACTTACCTTAAATCCATCTGTAGTATCCAGTGGTTCAACTTTTAATCCTACGTTAACTTCAAGTTCTTTTTCCAGCCTATCCTTAATATGTCTGGATGTAACATACTTTCCGCTTCTTCCAGCAAATGGAGAATCATTTACCATGAAGTTCATTGATAAAGTCGGCTCTTCTATGTGTATTGGACCTAGAGGAAGTGGCTTATCTGCTTCACAAATAGTTTCTCCTATAGAAATATCTGCTATACCAGCAATTACAACAATCTCTCCGCTTCCTACAATTTGTGAGTCCACTTGCTTCAATCCCTCATAAACTCTTAGTGCGGAAATTTTGCCCTTTCTTGGCTCCTCACCTTCAGAACAAACGCATATCTGCTCAGAAGAATCTATCTTACCCTTAAATACTCTTCCTATTCCTAGCCTACCTATGTAATCATCGTAGGCAAGGGCAGATATTTGAAGTTGAAGCGGTTCATCATCATAATCTGGGTATGCTTGCACATGGTTGACAATCGCCTCAAAAAGGGGAGAAAGGTCGCTAGATTCATCGTCCATTTCATACTTAGCGATCCCTTGCTTAGCAATACCATATATAATAGGAAAATCACACTGCTCATCAGTAGCATCCAGTTCAACGAATAAATCGAATACTTCATCCACTACTTCTTCTGCTCTTTGATCCTTTTTATCTATCTTATTTATAAATAGAATAGGATTTAGGCCTAGTTCAAGTGATTTTTGAAGAACAAACCTAGTCTGAGGCATAGGTCCTTCACTTGCATCTACAAGCAAAATAACAGTATCTACAGTGTTTAAAACCCTCTCGACCTCTGAGGAAAAATCACTGTGACCAGGTGTATCCACTATGTTAATCTTATAATCGTTGTAGTGAATAGAACAGTTCTTAGAGTAAATTGTAATACCTCTTTCCTGCTCTATTGCATCACTGTCCATTATTTGTTCTTGCACCTCTTCGTTTTCTCTGAAAACTCCACTCTGAGATAAAAAAGCATCAACTAGAGTAGATTTACCGGCGTCGACGTGTGCTATAACGGCAATATTTATTATTTTATTTTTATCTGACATAATTTCTCCTTCTTAGCATATAATTTATTATTATACTCGTTTAACTTTAAAAGTATACCACTAAATCGCCCTAAAGTAAACAAAAATGGATGTAAAATATTAATATAACTCTTAGTTGTCAAGACATATGTTACACCTACCACAAAAAAATACAGTTTTT
>JASBZE010000078.1 GCA_029983575.1 Peptostreptococcaceae bacterium | reverse complement strand
ATCGAACTTAACATGAAGTGACAATGAGAAACTATCGACCTAGAGTTAGCCTTTAATATTTTAGTAAGATAATCTAAATAAATTTGATTTTATTGATAACGTAAAAAACAGCCAAAACAATGTGTAAGCGTAACGTTACATAAATCTAGTGAGCGTCACATTGTTTTGGCTGTTAATTAATTCATTAAAAAATCCAAATTCATTAAGATATGTTACCTAAATTGATGGTGAACTCTTTGGTCACTTCCAATAAGTTCGATAGTCTTGTAGTTGCCGATTATCCTTGAAGCTATTCTCTCTCCATATTTTGACATGATGTCATTTATACCAAGATTGGATGAAATAATTGTAGATTTTTCCCCCATTATTCTCTCGTTAATTATATTGAACAGTTCGCTTGTCAAAAAAGAGTTGTTTCCCTCTGTTCCTAGGTCATCTATAATCAAAACCTCATCTTCAAACAGACTTCTATATTTTATCTTATCTGTTGTATTGTCACTATATGCATCAGAAAATTTATAGTTTCTACATATGTCAGCTATGTTGTGAGAGGTTTGGTAATTGACTGCTACGGAATCGTTCATCAGAGCGTGTGCTACTGAGCTGCATAAAAATGTCTTTCCCGTTCCTGTCTCTCCATATATTAGTAGGTTTGAACTTTTTTTATCCTCTACGCTATCTATAAATTCAAAACATATTTTCATCGCTTCTCTCGATCTAGCAGCAGGGCTGACCCCGTGTTTTTTAGAAATTTCCTCAGAAAAAATGCTCGCGTCGTATGTTTGAAAATTGTCTTTTTTGATGAGGTCTCCAATATTGCTAGTCTTGAAAAGTTCTTGATTTATTCTGTTTACCAGGCATGGACACTTGCTGTTGTCCTCAAGATATCCCGTGTCATTACATAGGCTGCAGCTATATTTTATTTCAAGGTAGTCTTCGCTCTTTCCTAAAGACAGGAGGATTTCTTTTTTTCTGAGGATTAGATGGTGCATAAATTTCTCCATAGCTTTGAAATCACCCTCGTTTAGTCCGCCCTCAATAACTAACTTAGTCATTTTCATTCCGTAATTTCTTATTTCATCATCAATTTTTTTTAGTTCCGGATAATTTTTATACATTTGTGCTCTTTTAGCTAACATTTTATCTTCGGCAACACGTCTTTTTTCGTCGTATTCTGCCATTATTCCGTACATATCAACTGTCATATAATCACCTCCTAATTAGTCTTTTTTATTTAGTTTTGCCCTTAAGAGCTCTAGGTAGTCGACAGTGGATTTTTCCGGTTCTCCTACTGATCTCTGTTGAGATCTCTTAGCTATTTCATCTAGGGCTTCATCTGTATATTCTCCAGAAACTAATCTATCGCTGTAGTTTATAAACTTATTTCTGTTTGTAGATGTTTGTTTAAAATTGCTATCTCTATTGTTTTTTCCCTTGCTTGATTCTCTTTTTTCTTCTAGTTCCTTAGCTCTTTTCTCTTCATGGGACAACACTTGTTCGATATCGTTTAATCCTTGAGATTTCCAACTTTCTAATACACCATTTATATATTTTATCGATGGATTGGCGACGTTGGCAGATCTACGACAAGCTTCTGTAACTACCATCATGTCATAGTTCATATAATCAAACCAACTGTCTATGAGGATTTTTTCCTCATGCGATGCTTCACGCCCGCTAAATCCCATAAGCTTAAATACTTCTTGATATCTTTTCTTTCTCTCTGTAAACGACTCATCTGATAAAAGGGCTTGATTTAATGTATAGATGTCTTTATCTCTCCAATTTAATAAAATCTTGGAAACATAGTTGACTGAGGTAAATTTTCCATCTTTCATACTCTTATTAAAGGCGTGAATTATTAAATCCTGTGGCATATTAAGGTTATGCATATTATCCACGATTACTTTCGCCTCGTTTGGAGTTATGACCCTGCCTATGATTTTTTCGATTTCATCAAACATATTGAGGTTTAATTCTTGTTCATACGTAGATGGAGCCTTGAATCCATCTTTTGTAATCTCACAGAAGTTTTGTAGGTAGATTGTTTTAAGATCCATAAACTCAACAGAAAACTCATTTGGACTTTGGGAATTTCTGTCGTATATCTTTACTATCATCGATTTTTCCCAATACTCCCACGCTTCAACAACTTTATCTATACTAATATTTAATTTTTTTGCCAGTTTTGCATTGCTCATAATGTCACCGAGCCTTGGTGTAAGTGCTATTCTATAGCCTAGAAGATACACCTTTACGTAATCTCCATCCGCATTTAGCATATAGAGGTCCAAAAAAATATTTGGAATGGATGTATCGAGTAGGCTTGAATTAACATCTTCTTTCGTAAACATTCTATCACCTCAAGATAAATTATAACATAGTATATTAAACTTTAATAGATTGTGAGGGTTAAAATACTCCCATATATGGTATAATACTATATGTTAAGGACTGTGATCTCGCTAATTTGAAGAAATGTTAAACGGTTTAAAGTCGAGAGGGTAGTCGATAGATTTTGAGGTGATATGATGTTAAAGTATTGTTCCATAGGTAGTGGTAGCTGTGGAAACTGTCACTACATTGGATATAAAGATACTAATATATTGATAGATGCCGGTCTTACCGGAAAGAAAATTACACAGGGTTTAAATTCTGTAGATGTAGATGGAAAAAATTTAAATGGAATTTTTATAACTCACGAGCATTCAGACCATATCAAGGGTGCCGGGATAATCTCAAGAAAGTATGACGTTCCGATATTTGCAAATATAGATACATGGAGGGCTATGATCGACAAAATCGGTAAAATCGATGAAAAGAATATGATAGTTTTCGAAAATGACAAGTCTTATTCACTCAATGATATTTTGATAAGGCCTTTTTCTATAATGCACGATGCGGCAGATCCGGTCGGATTTACAATTATGAATGAGAAAGATGAAAAAATAGCAGTCGCTACTGATCTAGGTAATATAACTACAAATATTAGAGATAATTTAAAGGGCTCGGATTTGGTGGTACTCGAGTCAAATTACGACAAAGAGATGTTGATGATGGGATCTTATACATATGCTCTAAAAAAGAGGGTTATGTCTGAGGTTGGGCATTTGTCAAATGAAGAGGCTGCGAACTTCTCCATAGATTTGATTAATGACGGTGTAAAGCAAATACTCTTGGCTCATTTAAGTCGTGAGAATAACTTTCCAGAGCTTGCTTATCAAACATCAAAGGGAATTTTAGAGATGAGCGATATAAAAGTGGGTAGGGATGTAAATTTAGACATTCTCAGAAGAAATGAGATAAGCGATCTATTTACGCCTAATAACGGTTCTGGTGTAATAAGGGCAAATGGCACTTCAAGATAAGCAATAAAAATGGAGACACGAGATGAATATTAATATAGTATGTGTTGGAAAAATAAAGGAAAAATACTTAAAAATGGGTATTTCGGAGTTTACCAAGAGGCTGTCAAAGTACTGTAAACTAAATATCGTTGAAGTTGCCGACGAAAAAACGCCAGATGGAGTTAGCGAAACAGTTGTAGATTCAATAAAATTAAAAGAGGCTCAGAGGATGATGCCAAAGATTAAGGAGAATTCATTTTGCATCGTCCTTGATATAAATGGTGAGAGGTTTGATTCAGAGTCGATGGCTAAGAAGCTCGATACACTGATGGTCAGGGGAAATAGCGATTTTACTTTTGTCATAGGTGGGTCGTTAGGAGTTCACGAGAATGTTTTGAAACGGGCTGATATGAAGTTGTCTTTTTCGGATTTCACATTCCCTCATCAGATGATGAGACTTTTTCTACTTGAACAGATTTATAGGTGGTTTAGGATAAACTCAGGTGAGCCTTACCATAAATAATAAATCTGCTGTTTTATAAAAATTACGGATAAAGATGGATAATAATTAGGAGGATAATATGAAAGTAATTTACTTTATGGATGTACTTTGTGGTTGGTGTTATGCAATTAGCGAAAATGTAGCGAAGATTGCTGAAGATATGAAAGATGAGTTTGAGTTTGTCGTAAATCCCGGGGGTATGGTAAAAGAAGGCGAACTTAAGATGAGTATGATGAAGGAGTTTGGTCTTTTGTCAGCATCAAGTGGAGTTGCTCAGGCAACTGGAGTTGAGGTTGGAGAAGGTTACAAAGCTCTATTGAAAGATTACGGCAGAGAGATAGACTCTATAAGGGCATCTAAAGCCATAATTGCATTTCAAGAGATTTTACCAGAAAAGGCAGTGGAATTTTCTAAAGACATTCAACACAGCTATTTTGTAGATGGTATTGATCCTTCTGATGATGAGAACTTAGTTAAACTTGCAGTGAATTTAGGCGTTGATAAGGATGAGTTTTTAGAAAAGCTAAACTCAACAGATATAGAGCAAAAAACAGAGGAATCATTTAAGAAAGTTTATGACTGGAGAGTAGAACTCTATCCATCACTTTACTTGTTTGATGAGTCAACAGGAAAGTACAAGTACCTGATGAACACAAAGGGAACTTATGAAGAAATTAAGGAAATCCTTGAAAAAGAAGGAAAATCAATAGATTAATTACAAAGGAAAATCAATAGATTAATTATATGGGGAGGAAATTATGTATTTAGACACAGCGAATTTGGAGGAAATTAAATCAGCACTTAGGACAGGTATACTAAGAGGGGTAACTACCAACCCAAGTATTCTAAAAAAAGAAAAAAGAGCTAGGGCTGAAGTATTGAAAGATATTGTAGAACTTGGTCCAAAGGAAGTATTTGCTCAGGTTCTAGGAGTTACTAGCGAGGAAATGTTCGAGGACTATTTAAAATTAAAAGCTCTTGGAGAAGAGATAGGCTTTAAATTTTCTATTAAGGTGCCGGTTTGTTTTGAAGGTTTAGTTGCAGTACAAAAAATAAAGGAAGACGATGAAGATGTCGTAATTTTAGGTACGGCTATTTATTCATCAGATCAGATGATTATGGCGACTGCTGCTGGATGCGATATGTTGGCTCCTTATATAAACAGGATGCAAAACAACTCAATAGATTCATATGAAGAGATAGCTAAGGCTAGGGCGTTTATAGATGATAGAGGGTTAAAGACAGAAATTTTGGGAGCTAGTTTTAAAAATGCATCTCAAATTGTAAACTGCCTAACAAGTGGAGCCCATACTTGCACTATACCTTATGATCTATTCGTTCAGCTTATGAATAAGGACGTTTCATTAAAGGCTATTGAAGTCTTTGATAAAGATGGAAAAGAATTTAACTAGGGAGGCAAAGTTGAATATTAAAAGAAACACTACCCAAATCAAAGTATTGCTCTTTGTTTGGGTAATTTTTCAGTTATATTACACCACTATTGGCGGTTTAGATGCAATTATTTTTAGAGCTTGGCACGCACTTTTCCTAGTGTTCTTTACATTTTTGCTATATCCCAAGGTAAAATCAAAAATACTTAATGCAATATTTATTGGACTAGCTATTTTTTCTTTTGGATATATGATTCTTAATTACAATAGAATTGCCATATCCGGAGGTTTTTTAAAAAATACTGATAAAGTTGTCGCATTTATAGGTATAGTCGTCGTTTTGGAAGCAGGAAGAAGAGTCAGCAAGAATCTAACAATACTATCTTTGATTTTCCTTTCCTATCTTTTTTGGGGAAAATATATTTCCGGTCCCCTATCGACATCGAACTTTTCTGTCAACAGGGTTTTAAGCCATATGTTTTGGGGAAGTCAGGGGATATTTGGTATAGGTATAGGAGTGAGTGCGACATATATATTTTTGTTCGTGCTTTTCGGATCATTTTTAAAACACAGTGGGTTTAGCGAATTAATAAATGACTTAAGTCTGTCCATAGTAGGAAAAAGCCCTGGAGGTCCGGCAAAGGTAGCGGTTATAGCAAGTGCATTAATGGGAATGATAAACGGATCAGCAATTGCAAATGTAGCAACAACGGGCACTATTACAATTCCTTTGATGAAAAAAACGGGATATAGCTCTGAGTTTTCTGGTGCGGTTGAGGCTGTAGCATCAACAGGGGGACAATTTTGCCCGCCTATAATGGGTGCTGTCGGATTTGTAATGGCAGAATATCTTGGAATTCCATATACTAAAGTTATGATAGCCGCTATATTACCAGCATTTTTATTTTACCTAGGTATTCTCCTAGCAGTGCATTTGGAGGCGAAAAAACTAGGTCTTTCTGGAATTAGTTCAGAGAATATTCCTAAGGTAATTGAAGTATTAAAGGCGAGAGGTCATCTAATAATACCTCTAGCTGTACTTTTAATTATGATGTTCACAGGTTTTACCCCAATATTTGCGGCAGTTGCGTCAATTTTCTCGACGATAATAGCTGCCGGCCTAAAAAAAGAGACGAGGATGAGCTTATCTGATATTGTTGAAGCTTCTATAGATGGGGCAAAATCAGCAATAGGTGTCGGTATATCTTGTGTTTTGATAGGGTTGATTGTAGGAACGGTGTCTTTGAGCGGATTGGGGCTTAATTTTGGAAATTTAATACTAAAAATATCTGGTAGCGGAAATTTGTATATAGTTGGGATTTTGGTTATGGTTATGAGCGTTATCTTGGGTATGGGAGTCCCAGGAGTTGCAGCATATGTAATAGTTGTTGCAGTTTCTGTTCCGGTATTAGTAAGCGCGGGCGCTCTCCCTCTAACAGCACATATGTTTTGCCTTATATACGCCTGCCTATCAAATATCACTCCACCCGTTGCGATGAGTTCATACATAGCTTCTGGTATAGCTGAGTCAAATATTACAAAAACATCTCTTATAGCTGTAAAAATAGGGATAATAGGATTTATAATTCCTTTTTTCTTCTTAAAAAATCCTGTACTTCTTCTAGATGAACCCACACTTACACTTGAGGTACTCAGGGTAGTGTCATCTTCAATCATTGGAGTAATAAGTATAGTTTTAGGATTTAGCGGAATGTTTTTAAGAAAAATGGGTGCATTAGAAAGAATAATCCTATGTGTAGGAGGTCTAATGACAATAGATGTCGGATTTATGACAGATATTTATGGTTTAATAATGATATCTTTGGTTGTTATTGTACAACTTTTAGGAATTAAAGGAAAGAGAGAAAAAAATTATGGTAAAAACCAAATGTAAAAAGAGATTTTTATCTGTAGTATTATCTTTAATTATTGGGATTTCTCTAGCGGGATGCTCTAGTTCTGATAATACTGGATCTAAATCATCAAAAAAAGAAGGCAAAATTGATATAAATATACCTACTGCAGCAACTACTGGATCACTTTACCCTCTAGGGGCATCTCTTTCAAATCTGTGGAATGAAAAAGTCGATGGAGTAAAGGTGAGTTCTCAAGCTTCTAATGGAGGTATTGATAATTTAAACCTGATGCAAAACGGTGAGGCACAGGTGAGCATGGGGGTTGCTAGTATTGTTTACCAAAGTTATAATGGAGAGGCGCAGTTTAAGGGAAGAGCTAATAAGAAACTCAGAGTAATCGCTGGACTTTATTATAATCCCAATCAAATAGTGGTAAGAAAATCAAGTGGAATTGAAAAGATAACAGATCTAAAGGGAAAAAAGTTCGCTACTGGAGCACCGGGTAGTACGACAGAAGACGAATCGAGAATTCATTTAGAACAGTCTGGGTTAAAATATCCAGGGGATATCAAGGCCCAACATATTGGTTTTACTGAATCGACGGATTTGATGAGAAATAAACAACTCGATGGAGCGTGGATAATGGCGGGAGTTCCGACTGCGGCTGTGACGGAAATATGTACGACGGCTGATGGAAAGCTCGTACCAATAGATGAAAAACTAGTAAATAAGCTTAAGGAAAAATATCCTTGGTACTCAAATTACGTCATCAAAAAAGGGACATATGAAGGGCAAAAAGAGGATATAAACACTTCAGCAATTAAGATGATCCTATATACTAGCGAAGATGTTCCTGAAAAAGTAGTATACCAAATGACAAAGAGTTTTTGGGAGAATATTGACGAGCTAAAGAGAAATAACAAGAGTTTAGACGGTTTAAAAGTTGAGGATGCCTTAAAGGACATTTCGAAGCTTCCAGTTCACGATGGGGCGAT
>JASBZE010000077.1 GCA_029983575.1 Peptostreptococcaceae bacterium | reverse complement strand
AAAATAATCTACCTTTGAAGGACCGACTACTTTTTCGTAATCCTGCATATGTCTTTCAACGTCATTGGTATACATTTCATTTCCAAAATCACCTTGACCTTGCCCATAATTTCCTTGTGTACCGTTAAAATCTTGCATATCTCTTCTCCTTAATTGGTGGAAGTGAGGGGAATCGAACCCCTGTCCGCAGCCATTTTCCTCGTTGCATCTACGTGTGTATTTGCTTTTTTAGATTTCACCCTTCAAATCGCCAAGCAACAGGCTATTTTAAGGCTAAGCCTCTATTTCTATTAGGAGACGAGACACTCCCCTAACAGTTCCCTGCATAATGACGTCCAGTCCTTACCGGCAGGAGGGCAAGGAGGGACGAGCTGCAATTAGGCAGCTACTAAATTGTTTTCGTTTGCGTTTGTTTTAAAGTTCCCCGATTTTTACGTGACTCAGAGTAACACGACACGCAGCCCCAAGTTCCGTAACCACGTCGAAACCTGTACACCCCCGTTAATATTTGCCAGAAAATTCTCTTTCGATTCTTCTCTGAGCATCTCTCTTGGCCATATCCTGTCTCTTGTCGTATAATTTCTTACCACGACAAAGACCTAACTCAAGTTTTACCTTACCTCTTTTAAGATATACCCTAAGGGGAATAAGTGAATAACCTTTTTGAGTTGTAAGGCCAATTAATTTTCTTATCTCCGACTTATGGAGAAGTAGTTTCCTATTTCTCACTGGGTCGAGCTTATTAAATGTATTTGACTGTTCATAAGGACTTACATGGACCTGTTTCAAAAATACCTCGGAATTATCAACGGAAGCATATCCTTCCTTGAGGTTAATCCTACCCTGTCTGATCGATTTTACTTCTGTGCCCTTAAGTTCGATACCACATTCGTAAACATCGTCGACAAAATATTCATGTCTAGCTTTTCTGTTTGTAGCTAATACTTTTATTCCTGACATAATAACCTCCCTTGAAAATTCTCTGATTTTGATACAGCTAACTTTGATTAAAATTTCATGAAATTTTAAACCAATCAAGTCCGTAATCAAAGTAAAACTAACGCTTTGAGTATCTATTTTATCATATATCAATTAGTTTTTCAAGCATTTGAGAATCTAATCATCACTTTATTTCTGATTCGGTACTGGTAATGTCAGATTCGAAAGTGATGTTTTTATTTGTCTTTTTAGCTCTCTTACAGACCAATTTGAATTGATAGTTTCCTTTTCATAAAAACTTCTTTTTTTCTTGTCATCAATGGATAATAACTCACAATAATGAGACCAACTTAATTTGCTAGACAGTGTCTGGCAAATTGGATATAACAGATAAAAGTTCCTCATATTTTGCAAATTGGACCTTGAAAATCCCTTGCCATATTCTTTAGTCAGCCTCTTTGATAAGTCCGTTATTAACTGTTTACCATATTCAGCTCTATCTGAATGTCCCTGTTCATCTTCTACAATAATGCGACCAATCTCCCAGTAAGTTTGAACGAGGATATTATTAACTTCTCTAACGGCGCTACTCCTTGCATTATCCATAAGAGTTTTTATACTATTAAAAACATCTTCATGTACTTTTTCTATATTATTATCCATAGAAACACCTCTTTATTATCCATAGAAAGATCTCTTTGTCCTTTTTAGTATAATCAATGTAAAATATGTACTTAAACCGAGTAAGCAAATTTTTCTACATCTTTACATAGGCTTAGGATAAAGTCTTATACGTCCCAGTTGTGATAAACGTCTTGAACGTCGTCATCCTCTTCAAGCATATCAATCAATTTTTCCATTTGCTTGTGTTGTGCTTCATCATCAAGAGCTGTCATTGTCTGTGGTAGCATTTTGATGTCGGCACTTAAAAACTCGTATCCGGCTTCTTTTAGAGCATCCCTAACAGCAGAAAAATCTTCTACAGTAGTGAGTATCTCAAAACCTTCTTCTTCAGTCACAAAGTCCTCAGCCCCTGCTTCAAGAGCTGCTTCCATAATCTCGTCTTCTGAAACATCATCTGACTTAGCTATTAATATCTGTCCTTTTCTATCAAACATAAATGAAACGCATCCAGTAGTTCCTAGATTTCCCCCATTTTTGTCGAAATAATACCTGATGTTACCGGCTGTTCTATTTTTATTGTCTGTTAGGGCATCGACGATAACCGCAACTCCACCTGGTCCATAACCTTCATAAACTGAGTTTTCGTAGTCTTCTCCAGCTCCAGCACCTGCACCTTTTTTGATCGCCCTATCTATATTGTCATTTGGCATGTTATCAGCCTTGGCTTTATCTATTGCTGCCTTTAGTGCTGCATTGTATTCAGGGTCCTCTCCACCTTCTTTTGCTGCAACTGCAATCGCTCTGGCGTGCTTAGTAAAAATCTTAGCCCTTTGAGCATCTTGCTTACCTTTTCTATTTATAATATTTCCTATACGACCCATAAAAATCCTCCTCTATTTATTAAAATTAACTATTATTAAAAAATTTCCTATTATATTTTCCCACAAAAATGAAACTTTGTCCATTTTTTTGTAATCTCAGCTATTTGAAACTAGCTAGACCTTAAATTCATTATCTGAAGCTAGCTAGAACTTAGTTTTTCCTGAATCTAACTAAAACTTTCCTACTTGAACTTAAACTAGCTAGAACTTCGGTCCTTGCTCTTATGTTAGCTAAAACTTCGGTCCATGAGGTGGCATATTACGCTTGTGTTCTGAACGAGAATGAAGATTTTTTATAATTTTTAAATCCTTCTCCGGTACCTCATCTTCTCTACCACTGACAACGGCATCGATATAAGCATAAGTAGTACCCATCTCATTTTCATCTGTCTGACCTTCCCACAATCCAGCTGATGGTGCTTTTTTTAGAACAGACTCAGGAACTCCAAGTACCTTACCCCATTCATAGACCTCATGCTTAGAAATATTGGCTATTGGAAGAATATCTACTCCCCCATCACCATATTTTGTGAAATATCCTGTATATACCTCAGCAGAATTATCAGTACCAACCACCAAGTATCCGAGGTTGTTCGCAATACCATAAAGAGTTGTCATTCTTAGCCTAGCACGAATATTTGCGTCGGTCATCTTTATATACTCCTCTTTTAGAATGTCATTTTCACTAAGGGCAGATTTTACCTTATTGAGAATCCCTTCGCTCTGTTCAGTTAGATCCACCTTTGCCCAGCGAATACCACAGGCTTTAACGCACTTAATACCATCTTCAATATCTTCATCAGTGTTTTTAATAGGCATTATAACTCCCATAGAATCCTCCGGGAATGCCTTTTTTATTAAACAAGCTACGACAGCAGAGTCTATACCTCCTGAAACCCCGACGATTAAGCCTTTCGCATGAGCTTCCTCAACTTTATCCCTTAGCCACTGAACTGTTTTTTCAATTTTTTCTTCAATAGTCAACATAATATCTCCTTTACTTTTCATATATATTTTACTTTTAAATCTGTATTTATTTTATCTCTGCTTTTCTTTTCTAGCTGCTTATCTTTTTTTCCTCTTTTCCAGCTGTTTTTTCTATACTGCTTTACTTATTTTATTTTTACTTATTTTATACTGCAATCTCCCTGAGAATCTACTCGACTATTTCTCCGTCAATTGTTGAAATGTATTCTTCCTCACCTAGAGAAATTTTAGCAGATGCACTGCTTAACTCAGTAACAAAACCGGTCACCTCTTCTATCCTCTCATTCTCTACCAAGAGCTCTATTTTAACATTGTCCTCGTAAATCATATCGGCGATATGGATATCCCTGTTTGTGACCTCATTTTGAAACTTCCCTAGAAGATTGTAATTTAACTCCACGAAAATATGTGTGTACATCTTCTTCAAAACTTTTTTCGCAGAATCAAGCCCTATTTTAGCACCTTTTGTGTATGCGCGGACGAGACCACCCGCACCGAGCTTTACACCTCCAAAATATCTGGTGACGACTACTACTACATCTCTGAGATCTTCCTTTTTAATTACCTCTAAAACGGGAATCCCCGCTGTACCCGATGGCTCTCCATCATCTGAAAACCTCTGTATGTTCATATTCATGCCAATCGTGTATGCCCAGACATTATGTGTCGCGTCTTTGTGTTTTTCTTTTATCTCAGCTATAAACTCCCTAGCCTCTTCTTCGGATTTAGCCGGTTTAGCATAACCAATAAACCTCGACTTCTCAACGACGTACTCATCCGAGCCAAACTCGTGGACCGTCTTATAATCCATAGCCATCCCTCCTAACTTATTTTGTGTTATACATATTCATCTATATAATTATCGCACCTAGGGAAAATCACATCTATCATGTTTTTCTCATCATCTGACAAACCTTCAAAACCATCTATCTCAAAGACGGATCTGTAACCGAAAATTAACATAGCAAGCTCATTTATGCTAACATTGGCGATATTATTTGTCGTTAACTCGCTAAAGTCTTTCGATATTATATAATACAGTCCATCGCCTTCAATATTAAAGGAAATTTGTACATTGTTGTCTTCTATATAGTCATCGTAAACTCTGAATTTAACCGTATCAGAGCCCGAGTTTATCTTAATCCTATCTACTAAATCCTTATCGAAAGAATCCTGAAGATCTTCAAAAGTACCCTCGACGTCAATTATCCTACCCATCATAAACTGTCCTACGTCAGTCTTCAAAAACCTGTGATTAGAAACTAGATAAGGTATTTTCGAGCGAACGTCTTGAGTAATTTCTACATTTTTTACCTGAGTATTATGACTGTATATAAATCCCAAAGCTGATTTTAGCGCATCGTTATTAATCGCGTATAGATTTCTTACATTCATTTCATCCCCATTTATATAATAGGAGATTATAGACTGAGCTATACCATCTATGTAATTAACGTAGATATATCCTCCCTCAGACTTCATATCCCTTAGGTACCTCAAAAAATAATCCCCGTCTTTTTTAGTGTATCCATTTAATTTTTTCATCGACTTTGAATATACATCTATCAAATCCTTTGGTAGATTATCAACATCTAGCAAATTTTCTTCTTTTAATTCAACAAAATCACCCTTAGCTCTGAAGTTATTTAAATCTTTTACCTCAATAGAGTGAGTCAGTATATCATAGCAGTTTTCAAATCCAAACCTTCTGTAAGGCCTCGTATCAATGGGCATCAAGATGGCGATGTGTTGACCTCTTTTAATAATCTCGTCAAACATCTCCTCCATCACTCTTTTCATCATACCCTTTCCTCTAAACTCAGGAAGGGTCGAAACCCCGACAATATATGACACGGGAAAATCAACTCCACGAACATTTATAACATATTGATTTAACTGTAGGGAAGACAAAATCTTTCCATCGTCCTCACACACCAAGGTGTTTTCATTGGAATAGACATTTTCAAAATAAAAATCGACGTAATCCTTTGGATCTCTAAAACAATAATTCCATGTATCTATAATTTTTTCCTTCTCATCTTTATTGGCTAGCCTTATTTTCATAAACGCCTCCTAGTATTTTCTTCTCTATTTATTATACCCTCTTTAAGATAATAAAAAAAGACTGGCAAATAGCCAGCCGTTATGTCATTTAAGAAATCTTTGCAAACACTGAGGTTTTTCATATCCTAAGAGCTTTTAGAAACCAAATGCGGTTCTCATTAACCTAATGTGATTATGATTAAACCTATGATATTTTGCAAATCTTCTTTGATGAATCTTTTTCTCTTACTGTATATTTTTCGACAAATTTCACTGGATGATAAGAAAGTTTTGCCTTTCTAAGACCTTCTATTCCCATATCTTCTTCTCTATTTACCAACTCTACGTCAGGGAACTCCTGAACCAAGAACTCCTTGTTGATAAATGGATAAAGTCCTCTGATATCGGCGTTTGCCTTTTCTATGTGGATAAGCGCCATAGTGTCGGTGATCTTCTCTCCCATGGTAAAAGCTTCAAGCTTTCCATCTATGAACACACCGCCTATTATTAGCTTGTCCTTTAGGATATCATAGTGTCTAAATATTTTTCTGATACCCCTAAGCTCGTCGTTCATACTCTCCTCATCATCGTCTTCAATCTCATCTAAATCCTTGCCATCGTGCCACTCGTCGACTAATTTAAGGCAGGCATTAAAATCTTCTTTTCCTAATCTCTTGTACTCATATCTTCCTTCGTACTCCCTTAAGAAATAATTGATGTGATTTCTCTTCTTTTGCATTTTTCTACCCTTGGCAGATCTAAGCATCTCAGCGTCGTAAACATAATCAAAAATATCTCTTTCCGCGATGAAATCAAACTTCTCATCGCCATAAATCTCCTTCATTAGATTTACGACATCTACATCTATACCTCTTAAAAATATTCTACATTGTTGATCTTCGAAATACTTAACGACAAAATCAAGAACATCTTTAATCTTATCTTTTGGAGCTAGCGGAAGTATTGAGAATATCTCGCCATTGTGTTCCCCAACTAATACCGCAAACCCGTCTCCAATATAATACATAGTCTTATATGCGTGTTGCCACATAAAAAGCGTCGTAAAACAGTATTCACACGCTTCATAATCTACTAAATCAAAATACGGATCCAATTCTTTTTTTGAATCTATAGTTATTTCCTTAAGTTGCATAAAATATAAAAACCTCCCATACATTTGCACCATTTAAAATGTTACATATATCCATCAAGTTACATTTATACCTCTAGTATACTTCTAGTTATATATTTATCTGGTTACATATACATATAGTTACATATACATTTTTTGGCGCTCAATTACACATTGCTTGTGCATTCATTTCATAGTTATTTACTCAACATTAAAATCTAAGTCGTTTAACTTAGATTTATATAACATTAATTTACTATCCATTTTAAAAAATCCTTTTTATTATACCATACTTTTCTAAATAAGGAAAATATCAAAAAACTTTTCCCCTCTAAATCTATAACATGACTATAATTCGTATAGAAAGATAAGTATAGATATAAACCCTATCTTATATAGTACCCACTATGTATTGTAATAAACCTAATTTTTAGTTTATCTAGGTTTACATAAATAAATTTTGATTGCATAATCAAAAAAAATCTTTACCAGTTTTAATTAAATATGATATAATGTAAAAGGAATTCACGATGAATGAAAAGATAATTATAGTTCTTGAGCGCCTAGGGCTTGAAGATACAATATCGAAAGTCAAAAGGCGTGTCAAGTACGCTAATAATAACAAAAAAATATTTTTTTTAACATTTTTTATAATTTCTCTCGTTTTTTTAGGCTTTTTTGTCTATAATAATATTGAGAGGATTCCAAAAACGCTCGAGCTCCATTATATAGATATTGGGCAAGGCGATTGTGCGTTGGTGAGGACTCCAAGTAATAAAAACTTCCTCATCGACTCAGGACCAAATAAAAGTGAGGATATTTTAAGAAGATATCTCAAGCAAAATAAAATTAAAAATTTCGATATTGTTCTCGGTACTCATTACGATGAGGACCATATCGGAAATACGGACTTTATTATTGAAAATTATAATTGCAAAAATCTCATCCTACCTAAATGTAGTGGGTCTGGATCGGATTTTCAAAATATGATCACAAGAGCAAAGAGTAAAAATGTCAAGGTTCATGGAGTAATGAGCGGAGACTCTTTTAAATTAGATGAAGACACTCAGATAATGGTAGTCTCGCCGTCAATAATAACGGATGACACTAACAAGAATTCCATAGTATTTATACTCTACTACAAAGGTGGGAAATTTCTTTTTACTGGCGATTGTGATAGCGAAAACGAGTCCGAGATTCTCCGTAATTATGATTTACCTAAAATAGATATACTCAAGGTAGCTCATCACGGAAGCAAAACTTCGACAACAGATGAATTTATAGATAAAATACGTCCAACTGCCGCCGTTATAAGTTGCGGGTACAAAAATCGCTTTGGTCATCCTAAACAGGAAACCTTAGATACGTTAAATAAGTACTCGGTCAAAATTTTTAGGACCGACATGGACTCAAACATCGTCTTTACCTATGATGGCAAAGACCTAAAACTTAAGCGATAACTCATTTTATATGTTATCCCTCATAGCTCGGCTTTCCCTTTTTTTGCCGAGCTAAACCCTGCCAATCCCATTCGAAGGTACCCTCCTTCGAGATTGGATATGCCCTGGTTTGTCCCCCGATACACCAGGGCAATATTTTTATGTAAAAAAGCGTTGATAGAAAAAGGTTGTATAATATATAGCGTTGATGAGAAAAATTTAAAGTCTAAAGATAG
>JASBZE010000076.1 GCA_029983575.1 Peptostreptococcaceae bacterium | reverse complement strand
GAGAAATAATATACAATAAGTTTCCGTCTCCTATTGGAGATATGTAATTCCTTATCCACCCAAAATATAACCATTGATATAACTTACTTAGAAGGTGCTATTTCGGCTATTAGATAGAAAAAATATGTTTAAGTTATTTTTATAAACCAAAAATAGGTAAAAATACTGATATATAACCATCGCAGTAAAAATTTATAAATTATATTTCTAACCATATACTGCCTGTTTTGACAAAGCGATCAGGCAGTATACAGCCAGAACTAAGTAAATTTATTCCTGGTTTAACAAATCTATAAGCCTCTTCTCTATATTTTCATAAATATATAACATCTTAAAATCAAATTCATCATCATTATAGATATCAGTAATAAAATACTGGATATCCTTTATAAATTCATCTATATATTTGACTCCCTTTGATTTAAAAGTGTTTTTCTTTATTTGTTCAAGATTATGGGCTATTAAGTTTCTAAAGCCTTTTATATATTTATATTTCTCACGAATATATATTAATTTTCTATACAGTTTAGCATTGTAAATATCTTTTTCGTTTGAACCATCTTCTTTATCCTTATCATTATATTTTTCCAGCTTATAATCTATAATATTATCTAAATAAACTTTAGATACATAATAATTTTTTTCAACATCATTTTTAGGTTTCTTTTTCATGTTTTTTTCATATTCTGTATTACGTTTAACCTTATAGGATTGATATTCTATATTTTCTATTTTTTCATTTGTTATGATTAAAAATTCGTCTAGCGGCAACTTTACTTTATCTCTAATAATACAAATGTAAAAGCTAATAAAGAAGGGTTCCATCATAAGTATAAAACTATTAATATCATTTGTATAGTATTTGTGCTTAGCAAGGCTAAAATAATCAAAAGTATTGTATGGAAGTTTTTCAGATTTGTTATTATAATTTCTTCTATCCATATATCTAGGGACCTTCTCACGCATCGCCTTTAACTTATCTATTAACTTATCAGATTTTTCGCGATCCACTTCTATCTTACTTACAGCAAATTCTAGCCAAGCTTTTATCTTAGGGTTGGAGTTTCTAAGTTCTTTGCTCAGTAGTTCAAGAGCAAAGTCAAACTTGTGTTTTCTAACGTGTTCTTTGATTCTATATAGAACCCTTTCGTTATGATATCTCATGAAATTAGGGTAGATGAGTCTATAACTAGGTTTTAGGTTAGGGTTATCATCTAAAAACTTACTTAATTTATCGAATTCACTTTGTTTTATTCCCATCTTATCCAACTCTACTAAGTATTCGTTATCTAGATTTTGCTCAATAAGATCATCAGTAGTAGATTCTTTATTTGATTCTGTTCCGTCATTACTTCCTTTTTTAGGTGTACTAACTTGAATTGGAATCAACATAGGATCATTATCGCTTAAGTAGTAGTTCATGAAATTACTAGTTATTTGTTGCGTTCCTGAGGTCAAGTTAATAAGTATGTTAGAATTAGGATATTCATCTTTTGCTGTTTTAAAAATCCTCTTGACATACTCATGAAAGACATCATAATGATGAGCATCTATAATATCAGTTTCTATTATTTCTACCTCGGGAATATCATAACCAATAAGTGATTTTTTTAAGGTGTATTCGATAATTTCCATTTTATTATCATTAGGTAATTTGTTTTTTTCGTACATTTCACTAGTATAGAGAAGATAAACTTTTTTAGGACTATAATATCTACATATATGTAGTATAGGTCCATCTGAAAGGGTCTTTATAGGGTCAGTGCTTCCTACACAACTAACAAGAACATAATCCTTATTGACATCTCCTTTTTTCTCTTCTCCCATTATTGTTAGTAGATTATTTTCCAACTTTTGTACCTCCCATTCCGAGACTAGTCTTTACACCTGTACCAGTGTACTCAGTCATATTTATTAAATAGCTAATAATATTTTTATAGTAATCATCTTTAGGATCATAAATATCTATATAACCTAAAAATGATTTAATTCCAGCATTGCTTAAGCTGAATACTGTTGTCCTCAAACTATAGTTTCTTATATCAGTGGAAGCGAGTATTTTCTCTAACTCATCAGGGTCTATCTTTACGCTATCTGAGAATTTATTTATTTTATTAGCAACGCCTGAGAGTAAGGCTTTAATAGACGGGAAGATTTGATACTTTCCATCGGATTTGTATGAGGTAGGGGTTACAAAGTGTAGCCTTTCTATGTTCTTCGATTTCAAATATACCTCTTCATATGTTGACGTCTGTACTTCCACACCCTTTATTTCTACCTCGATGTCTTTATGCTCTAGATAGATTGTTTTAATATTCATATTTAAAAGCTTTAAAATAATTTCCTCATAAGCCTTTTTAGTTAGAGTTGTAATCTTCCAATACCATTTTTTTTCTTTCATATATATAGTAGACGTAAATTGCTTTACTTCATTGTAGTGAAGATAATCAGCATAGCTATAATCAATAACATTCATTAGATACCCGTGAAAAAGTGAGGCGACATTGGAATTTAGATCTTCATGTTCAATATTCATTATAAGTTTTGCTAACATATCTATATCCTCTCAAATTCATTATCTTTGGGATAGTCTTATATTAACTAGTCCCGCGATCATCTCTTTGTTTTCATATTTAATTAAATATTTTACCCTTGGAGATATTGTATCATTAGCATGATATTTCATTGCATTTTTACCGTGAGGAGAATTGGACTTATTTAGCAATATTTTCGTTATATCAGTTCTTTCTTTTATATCGGGAAATAGAGCTGAAATAATGGTCTTTTGGAAGAACCCTGTATTTCCGCCTAGTATGAGAGTTCCTTTTTTATTTTCCTCTAGTACATCATAAGTCAAATACTCACAAGCTTCTTGTAATTTTGATATCAATGAATTTACATCCTTTAGATATGCAGTATTCTCGGTTATCTGATCGGGATACACTGTTAAATTGAACTTTAGAGTTTGATTTGGTGCGATGTATTCTCTTACAATAGGCAAGCTTTTTGTATTTTCGTCAAGTCCATTTACCTTTCTTTTTTTATAAAGCTCTCTACAAAATATTGTTTTAATATTTGTGTCGCCTAGGTATGTATCTGATACTGATATTCCGAAATTTTTATTATTTGACTTTTGATTGAGCCCAAATACTTCTTTTTCCAAAGATGAAACAAGTCGGGTAATTTCTCTTGCTTTATTTTTTTCTAATCTCTTAGTTCTAGAGTCTACAAGATCTTCTAGATAATTTAAAAGATTTTTTACAGCTGGAGTCAGGCTTCTTCTATCAAGGTAGCTACCTCGGTATGAGCTATTTATAACGTTTGTTATATATTGTACCAATAAATGATTTTTTATGGCTCCCTTAATTGCACTGCCAGGTATATAAGGTTCTCCATCAATATTTTTCATACACAACCTAATATCGTTAAGGTTTCTCTGTTGACTAGATTTAGAGTCGTCGCCATCTACATTGTCAAAAGTAATTCTCTTGCCGATATCATCTATGTTGAAGTTAATCTTCTTTTCCTTAAGAAAATTATATATATTAAGACTTGTCTTTTTTTGATCGGCTGATGATTTAGAAATATATTCTATATATTCGGATAGTTTATCTTTCTCTTTAAGTAGTCGAATATACTTTTCGCTCTCATAAACGAATAGAGTAGAGGTTTTAGAATTGCTATTTGGAATGAATAAATATTCGTAAGATGAAAGTATATTCTTATCACCACCACCGATATGCACAGGTGTACCTATTTCAAGTTCCATTTCATAAGTTATTGGTTTGTTATCACTCATTAATATCAACTCCCATCACAAGAGGAACACCAAGTTTATATACTGGATGTTTTCCACTTTTATTAACATCTACAATTTGCCCCTCAGGATTAAAATCGAGAACCGATCCTGAAGAAATCATTGATAGACTCTTTCTTTTAATAGGATTATCGCTGTACTTTGCTGAATTTACAAAACCGCTTGACCTATATATCTTATAATAGTTTTCTCCTGATTTCAGTTTTTTTGTGTCTTCATTGTTTGGAGATAGGGAAGATAGAAGAATCTTTCTTGAAGAGTTTGAGAACAACCCCTTAATTAACGAAGGGTCAGATACTGAAGATATCTCAAATGGCTCTTCGGTATCATTAGCGTCAAAAGAGTATGGTTCTCCATCTACTATTTCAAATTTTCCGTAACCAACGCTTTTCTTACCACCAATTCCAGTTTCTCCTAAAGAATCTACTATAATATTAAACCTTTTTTCAAATTCCTCATCATCAATTCCAACGATGAAATAAAGACCTGAACCTTCATTAAAATTAAATATCTCTACGCTAAAAAGCTCAGTTTTGTTACTATTGTCCTGACTTGAGCTATTTTCGCTGGAAAAATCCATATTAACAGAAGCTTCTACTGAATCGGAAACTCTATTTCTAGTATGTAAAATCCGCCCACCTAAGTTTGGATTAGAAAGTTCAATACTTTTGTCTCCTTTCATATACCTTATATAGTCGCCTAATTCATCAATAGCTATAAACTTAAGCTTTTTCATTTTTTTTCTCAACAGGGCAGAGTTGTCATCATTTTTTATATCTGATCTATCCACGACGATAAAGGGTTTTGGGATAAATAGCTGTACTCCTTTGTTATCCACTTCTGAATATGGAAGTAGGTCAGAGATCTGAAATCTACCCGAATTTATCATATTTAGAAACTTATCATCGGAATAAATCTTCATATACTCAGAGTAGAGTGCGCTAAATAAAGTATCAGATCGCATAGTTATTTCAGTATTATTTAGACTTATGCCTATTCCGTTTCCAAAATGAACACCATTAGGAAATCTTAGCATGTACACATTGTATTTCACGAAAATCACCTACTTTAAGCATTAGTTTTTTCTAATATACCGTCAAGCTCTGATTTTAGATCTTCTTCACTGATACTGAGGATCTCATCATTGTATATTTTTATATTATCTATTTTTAGATTATTAAATCTGATTCTTCCGTAACCTCTTGTTCCGTGTCCACCTAGGTAATCATCTTCCAATGTTCTAAGAGCGAGGTTTATATTTTTAAAATCTTCCTTAATTTCATCTACATCTTCGATATTATATGTTAAGTTAAAGTCAAATACAGAATCGGCTGGAACTCTTTCTTGTTGTCTAGGATTAGCTACACCAGTAACTGGGTTTATGGTATTTTCATATTTTATCTCCGTATATGGAAGGTCAGTATCGGCGAGTTCTAGTTTTTGTTTACTATCTTCTGTAAGCTTTGTATCAAAAAATTGAAGCCTTGAAGCGACTATAGGACCATTTCCTTTTGATCCAAACAATCTGAACAATTCTTCGCTATTCTTTTTGTTTTTTTCCTCTGAATTATAGTCATTATGCTTGATTTTACTGATTAACGCCCTTGATTTACCTTTTAGAGATGAACCTGGAATGATAGGCTCTTTTGTTAGAGCGTCTCTAACTACAACATTATCTACAGCTCCTATAGCAGAGAAGTCACCGCCTCCACCTATGTGAAGTCCAGTCAATAATTCTAGTTGGGCTTTTATAAATATTTTTCCTATTAATCTAGTACTCATAATGGTCTCCTTTGTAATTTTTATATTATTATAGTTATATTTTTCCTAAATCAGATGCTAGTAATTCTATTGCTTGTAATATTTTACATAAGCTACTATTTTTTCTAGATATCTATAATATGTATAGAATTCTGCTGGTGTATTTATCTTGTTTAATATTGTCGCAATCTTAAATTCATCATTAAACTTTGATACAGGTTCGTCTCTTCCGCACTGATATATAAATTTTATAAGAAGGTATTCTACTTCCCCTTTCAATTCATCAGTAAGGGTTTCACTTAAAGTTAATTTTTTCTTGGTTACCGCCATTTCTATTTTATTTCTAACTACTACAGAGTTGGAAAGCAACTGTCTTATTTGTGTTGTCGTCGTTTTTATATTGTTTATAATAGCGGCATAATCGCAGTTAGTACTTGTAATTTCCTTAATAGACTTTTGCTTTAGGCTATCATCAAATATTGGTTTTTTATTGCCGCCTCTATTGTCGAACTTTTTGTTTTGACCGCCTCTATTGAAATTGTTGTTCATATCTATTCTCCTCTCATCCTATATATAATTAACATAATCGCTGTAAGAAGTTCTTTTATGTCTTTGTCATTTTGCATCCAATTAAATAACTGGCTCTTAAGGCGATCATAGTTATTTTCATTGAAACTATTGTGTTCAATCCTTGCCAAGGTGTATGCAAATCGCGCAATATCAAGTTTTTCGGGGTCTGTATTTTTCATATTATCCCTATGTTGACTCTTTAATAGATTCATAATTTCATATAGTTTTCCCTTGCCTAAAAACACCTTTGAAGATTTTTCCTCTTGCTTTATTGTAGTCGTATCTTTCATAAATTTATATTTTTCTCCAAGAACCCTATCAATAAAGTCGTCCCAACTAAAAGTAGTTAGATATTCGTCTTCGTCGTCAATTTTTCCAAAAAGAGATACGGCGTTCTTTCTAGGCATGTCCTCTCCATTTAAAGTCATGCTCTTTGCATTTTCCTCTAATATACCGGTCTGATTAGCCATATTGTACACTGGATAGTGATGTTTAAAAAATCCTATACCAGCTGAAAGTGTGAGTTTATCGCCTGTAAAGTCTTTAAAAGCATTTCTTAAATCTACAGAAAACTCGATTATATCATCCCAAGCACCAATCGCGAACAAATCATCCCCACCGGAATAAACTAAAACTATATTTCTAGGATCTTTATCAGATTCTGTCAATATATTACAGTAAGACTTAAATAGATCATTATTTGTAATTTCATCAATATTTTTATCAAGGATAAGATTTATTTTTCGCTTGAAAAAATCAGATAGGTAACGGGATAATACTGCACTTTTGGATAGAGTCATATATTTATACGGTTTATCCTTATCTAAAGATTTAAATCCACTCTGAAAAGCGGCACCCAGGTTGTCAATATCGGCTCTAATAACAGCTAGCCTATCTATTCCGTTTGCCATCTCAGCTAAAGTCTCAAACTCAACAAGAGAAAACTTCTCTTTATCATTTTTCTTATTGTAATTTCCTATCCACAGGTTTTTAGCTAAGTTCTCCCCAATAGAGAAGGAGTTTATCGAGTATAATCTAATTACATCATCTGTATTCTCTAAAAGATTTATAGATTTTTTATCGTTCGCAATCATTAAGTATACTTTTTTCTCCGTTAGAGAAGGGAGAGATATATATTTTCCTATATCCTCATCATCTTTAACAGTAAGGTCATTTGACTTTGATATTATAAAATAGCTGTCTCGATTAGAATGATACCTCCTGGATATTTGATCCCCCAACCATATGAATGAATTACAATCTCCGCAAATTCCATCATATTTATTTATATCTACACTAGATTTTTTGCATATTATGCACTCGCGACTTTCATCAATATCATTGACTGAACTGTTTTCATCAAATAAATTAGACAGCTGTCTTTTGGAATATCTTTGTAGCTTAGCCTTAGATACCTTGTGGGATAATCTTCTAAAAATATCGCCAATTCTATTTTCTTCGCTGCTTTTATTCGTCATGCCGTTAGCCATTTCATCAGCGGAGGTAGTAGTGTGCTCAAGCTCAAAGTACAGCGTAGCACCAGTGGTTTCAATCAGGTAGTCATTAACTTTTTCCTTGATACTTTCCCCAATATCTATTACTTTTTTAATATTTGGGAGAATTAAATAAAATTTGCTTCCACCTGTGTAAAGTAGATTTGCCCTGGATATTTCGAGAGTGGTTAGAATTTCATCTATTATATGCTCAGTGAGTATCTCTAGATAAAAAGACCGTCCTCTAAGATTTTTCATCGCCCTCTTAGAAGCTATAGTATAAATAAAATCTTGTATACCGCTAAATTCTCCAGTTAGCACGATAAATTTATCTTTTTTTCTAGATTTACTTATTTTCTCTTGGTCATTACTAAAATACTCATCTAAAAAATTATCAATGCCGTTGTTTTTATCCCATAAATATAGGCATGCAGAAATAGCCGATGTCAGTTTTACGTGGTCATAAAAAGATACATCAGGCACTGTGGTATATGAGCTGGATGAAAAATATTGAGTTGTTGCCTCAAGGAGATTTAGCATCCTGTCTAGTGATATTTTTTCTTTGTCTTTTACCAAATTTTCTTTTATTATATTTAGAATTTCATTATAATCTGAAGAAGATGCCTTTAAATTTTTCGAGTTTGAATAATTTTT
>JASBZE010000075.1 GCA_029983575.1 Peptostreptococcaceae bacterium | reverse complement strand
AAAAAAACTGTATTTTTTTGTGGTAGGTGTAACATATGTCTTGACAACTAAGAATGAAAGTATTTAAATGAGCCTTAAGATATTGACATATGGCTGATTTAGCTTTATAATATATCGGATGAAGACAACAATTAAAACTTAATATAAAGGAGAAAAACGATGGAAAATAAACAAGGTGTTATATTGACCCAAGAGGGCTACGATAAAATGGAAGAGGAAATAGAAATCCTAAAGACAGTAAAGAGAAAAGAGATAGCAGAGAGATTAAAGGTAGCTATTTCATTTGGAGACCTTTCAGAAAACGCTGAATATGACGAGGCAAAATTAGAGCAGGCTCAGCTTGAGGAGAAGATAGCTAAGCTTGAGAATATGCTCAGAACAGCAGAGATAATAGATGATTCATCAATAAATGCCGACATTGTTATGGTCGGTTCAAAGGTAAAGGTAAAGGACCACGATTTTGATGAGGAGATTGAATACACTATAGTCGGTTCTGCTGAGGCAGATCCTTTTGAGGGGAAAATTTCTAATGAGTCACCAGTGGGAAGATCTCTACTTGGAAATACGGTTGGAGATGTAGTTGACGTAGCAGTTCCAGACGGTGTGGCAAAGTTTGAAATACTTTCAATATCCAGAGCATAAAAAGTATAGATTAAATAAATATAATAATATTTACATAAGTACAATTTACATAAGTACAATCTGACGGGAGGTAAAGATGGCAAATAACGACCATATTAACAATGAAGACCTAAGCGAAGTTTTGCAGGTCAGGAGAGATAAGTTAAAAGAACTTCAAGAAATGGGAAAAGATCCTTTTAAAATAAGTAAATTTGAAGTAACAAACCACTCTATGAATATCAAAGACAATTTTGATGACTTTGAAGGAAAGGTTGAGGTACTGGCTGGTAGGATAATGAGCAAGAGAGTCCAAGGTAAGGTAGCTTTTTACGATTTACAAGACTCTCAAGGAAGAATCCAGCTGTTTATTAGAAAAGACAATGTTGGAGAAGAAGAATACAAGGAAATAAAGACTTACGACATAGGTGATATAGTAGGAGTTGAAGGTGAGGTATTCAGAACTCAAAGAGGAGAAATATCTATAAAGGCTTCTAAGATAACTTTACTTAGTAAATCACTACAAATTCTTCCTGAAAAATTCCACGGTCTTAAGGACCCAGACCTTAGATATAGACAGAGATATGTAGATTTGATAGTTAATCCTGAGGTAAAAAATGCGTTTTTGACAAGGACTAAGGCTCTTAAGGCTATTAGAAGATATCTTGACGGAGAAGGATTTTTAGAAGTCGAAACTCCAATACTAAATACCATAGCCGGTGGTGCGAATGCCAAACCATTTATAACTCATCACAATACACTAGACATTCCGATGTATCTAAGAATAGCGAACGAACTGTATCTAAAGAGGCTCATAGTCGGAGGTTTTGACAAGGTATATGAAATGGGTAGGATGTTTAGAAATGAGGGTATGAGTATTAAACACAACCCTGAATACACTGCAATAGAGCTATACCAGGCATATGCAGACTACAAAGACATGATGACTCACACTGAGAACATAATATCTCAAATGGCAGTTGAAGCGACTGGAAGCATGGTTGTAGATTATCAAGGAACTAAGCTTGACTTCACTCCTCCTTGGAAGAGAATGACGATGGAAGAATGTGTAAAGGAGTATGCTGGAGTTGATTTTGAAACTATTGAAACAGACGAAGAGGCTATTGAAGTTGCAAAAAAACACGGTATTGAAATCGAGCCAGGTATGAGAAGAGGAGAAATAATCAACGCATTCTTTGAAGAGTTTGGCGAAGATAAACTTATACAACCAACTTTTATAACTCACCATCCAGTTGAAGTATCTCCATTGGCAAAAAGAAGTGTAGAAGATCCTAGAAAAACAGATAGGTTTGAGGCTTTTGCAAACAAATGGGAACTTGCCAACGCGTTTTCAGAGCTAAACGATCCAATAGATCAAAAGTCAAGATTCTTAGACCAAGAGAGAAAGAGAGAGCTTGGAGATGATGAAGCTTTTGAAATGGACGAGGACTTCTTAAACGCTCTAGAAGTTGGTCTACCACCAACTGGAGGACTTGGAATAGGTATAGATAGGGTAATAATGTTGTTAACAAACTCAACATCAATAAGAGACGTGCTACTGTTCCCAACAATGAAGCCACTAGGTAAAAAAGACGAAGAACATCAAGAATAGTAAATGAAGAATAATAAAAAGCATCGAAGGTAAGGAAAATACCCTCGATGCTTTTTTATGTATTTCTGTAAGATATGTTTTAACAAGCAAGAACAATTTTTAAAAATAATAACTGATAGATAGATATTAAGTAGAATTTTTGGTATAATCATATCAAATAAATTAATATTTGTAATGGCACAATTAGCTTAATTACAGTAAGCTGCTTATGATAAAAAGATTAAAAAACACATCACTTGTACGATCGTCCACAGGCTGTGGACGATTTGCAAATATCCATAGTCAGTGGAAATTTTGATATGATTTTTAGCATACCGTGGGGGCATCAAAGATATATTATGGATAGATGTGACGGAAATTTGAATAAAGCATTTTTCTTTATATCTAAAACATTAGAAAATAACTGGAGTAGAGCCGTGCTTTTAAATTTCTTGGACACAGACTTGTTTGATAGGCAAGGAAAAGCAATAACAAATTTCGTAAATAATTTGCCTGCTACACAAAGTGATTTAGCTAATGAAATGACAAGAGATCCGTATAATTTTGACTTTAGGTCTTTTAATCTGCAAGACAAAAGATAATATACTTGCAAAATATGCTTCTGAAAGTTCAAGAGAACCTATTGGAATTTCAGAATATCAATTACGAAACTTAATTCCCGAAAGTTTAAAAGGAGCACTACCAAGCGTAGAAGAAATCGAGAACGAACTAAAATAAACTTTGAAAACATAATATTATCAAAAAGCGACTAAATAGTAATAAAAAGCATCGAAGGTAAGGAAAATACCCTCGATGCTTTTTTATGTATTAAAAATAGAGTCTCTAATACCTTTAATTCCATTAGCAAATCCCAGTATCATAGCTAAAAATGATACTATCCCCATTTTCAAATTTCCGCCAAATAAAATACATCTGAAAAAAATTACACTAGCCAGTACACCGACTGTAAATTGGAGTGCTATTATAAGAATCCTATATTTATTATTCATACAGTTTTCAATACCTCCTTATAGATTGTGATATGGAGAAATTAAAAATTCACATAATAACTTGTTAAATGGAATACATCAAAATTTGAGTAGATTATTTAAGTGCAGATGTTAAATTAGGCACTAGCTGTTTCTTTCTAGAAACTACTCCATCAGCGAATACCCCTTGCTCTCCATTTACGTCGAAGGCATCTGAAATAACATCATCTTCGCCCTTGTAAATCAAGTAAGAACCTTCTTTGATTATATCTGTTACTGCAAGTACTAACATATCGTAAGCAGTAGAATTGATATAGTCTAGGAAATCATCCTTTTTATCGAGTACGGAATCAATGTCAAGAGTAAATACCTGTCCGATTCCAACTTTGTTTCCTTCCATGTCAAACTCTTTAAAGTCCATATTAACTATCTCTTCAATAGAGTACTCATCAAGAGAAGTTCCGTATTTAAACATCTCTAAAGCATATTCCTCAGCGTTAACCCCAGCTATTTTTTCTAGAGCAGAAACTGCTTCTTTGTCAGCCTCTGTAGTAGTAGGGCTCTTGTATATTAGAGTATCCGACATAATTGCTGATAACATTAATCCAGCTATATTTTTTGGTATTTCTATCTTGTTTTCTTTAAACATTTGATAGAGAATAGTGTTTGTACAGCCTACAGTCTGCATCCTCACATTAAGAGGTGCGTCTGTTTTTATACCTCCAAGTTTGTGGTGGTCGATCATCTCAAGTATTGTAGCATCCTCAAGACCGTCGGCACTTTGACCATATTCGTTGTGGTCAACTAGGATTACCTCATCTCCCTCTTTAACGCCGTCAATAAATTCTGGAGCTTCAACGCCGAAATAATTAAGGGCGTACTCTGCTTCCTTTCTAACCTCGCCTAAACGACATGCCTTAACATCCATGCCCATTTGCTTTTTCAAATACTCACAGGCTAAAGATGAACAAATTGAATCTGTGTCTGGATTTTTGTGTCCGAAAATTAATATACTCATAAAAATTTAAGAAACATCTTCCGTAAATTTAGCGGAAATGCCTCCATACCTCCTTTAAAAATAATTTAGATATTTATAATTAATATTTTGTTTTCATATTTTACTATCTTTTTTTCAAAAAAGAGCTACCAAGATACTTTTTGATATCATCAGGATCAGAAAAGTCGTCAATGAGAATTTCCTTGCCCGTATCTTCAAAAACTACCAATACCTCACAATCCCCTTTTAGAAAAAACTTCCTCACAGTTTCCTCTTTGACTTCCCTTATCTTGGTTATGTTTTTCTTTGTCTTTTCGAAGTCCTTGGTATAATAACTTCCCATAATATCTATTACTTTAGTGTATCTTACCATAATATACCTTTCTATTTATACTTAGATAAATGTAAACAAATAAAGCTTTACGAATATAATTATATCATAATAGAATTTATAATTACCACTTAAAATAAAAAAATACCGAAATCATGTGTTATAATATTATTTGGAAGATAAGAGGTGAATCGATGAAATTACATCACATAAAAGGAAATACTTACTATATTGACGGTATAGTAAATACGGGAATATATAAAATAAATGAACACGACTGTATCATT
This sequence comes from Peptostreptococcaceae bacterium, assembly GCA_029983575.1. Lineage (GTDB taxonomy): Bacteria > Bacillota > Clostridia > Peptostreptococcales > Peptostreptococcaceae > JASBZE01. The sequence continues at coordinate 3,618 of JASBZE010000075.1, read as the reverse complement.
ATTGATCCAGGTGTAGCAGGGACCAGAATAAAAAGGCTAATAAGTTTGCTTGAGAAATACGAACTAAATCCAAAGGCAGTGTTTATAACTCACGAGCACGTCGACCACAATGGTGGATGCTATCAACTGAGCCAGACTTATAAGGACATTGAGTTTTTTGGATCTAAATACACAGCTTTCTATACGGAAAATTCCGATATGCTGTTTTACTATTTGACAGGCGGGCAGTTTGCAAAGCTTATGGATGAGGATATCAGAAAGTCATTTATAAAAGAGGTAAAGGTAAATAATATATTTGAAATGGGAGAAAATACCATTTATGGAAAGAAGTTTAACATAATACCTACGCCTGGGCATTGTAGGGGTAGCGTGGCAATAGTTACTGACGACAATGTAAGTTTTGTAGGAGATCTATTGATTTCTGAGAGAGTTCTTGAAATCCTAGGATTTATGTATATATACAATACAGATGAACATAGGGAGTCATTAGAAAAGATAAAAGAATATGAGTTTGACTATTTAGTGAATGGTCATTCGAGAAAATACTACGATAAGGGCGAGATTGCTGAATTTATACAGAGAAATGTCGACGCCTTTGACGATTTTGAAAATACTATTATCAAGCTTTTTAAAGATGATAAGCTTAGACATGAAGATATATTAAAACGCGTCATAGAACATTATGGGCTTAAGGTATTTTATACGGAATACCACTACTACAAGGCAGTAATTCAGTCTATGATAGCGAGTCTAATGGATAGGGGGATATTAGATTTTGACGTGAGCGATAAAACTCTCAGATATTTCGTCAAAAATCCTTAGACTCACAAGTTTGGAGGGGTGTTAGTGAAATATGAAGAATGGAAGGAGCTTTTGGTTCCTTATGAACATGCGGTTGAAGAGCTTAAGGTAAAGTTTAAAAACATTAGAAAAGAGTACTTGGCAAAGGGGGACTATTCTCCTATAGAATTCGTTACTGGAAGGACTAAAAAAATTGCTTCTATAATTGCCAAAGTCAACAAGCTCGGGGTTACCGATATAGAAGAAGAGATAGAAGATATTGCGGGTATAAGGATAATGTGCCAGTTTGTGGAGGATATTTATACCGTTGTCGAGCTTATAAAGGCCCGTGATGATATGGAAGTAGTCGGTGTAAAGGATTATATCACAAACTACAAGGAAAGTGGCTACAGGTCATACCACCTTATTTTGAAATATCCTATACAGACGATAAACGGAACTAAAAAAGTTATTGCAGAAGTTCAGATAAGAACATTGGCAATGAATTTCTGGGCGACTATAGAACACTCGCTTAAGTATAAATACGATCATTTCGTGCCGGATACCCTGGCTGAAAGGCTTAGAAGAGCGTCAGATGCTGCCTTTCTATTAGATCAGGAGATGAGTGAGATAAGAGAAGATATAATGAAGGCTCAGGCTATGTATCAGATGAGGGACAGGGCGTACAAGGAATTGGTAGATAGGATTGACGAACTGTTTGATTTAGGGGATACGAAAAATGCTATTAGGTTTCAACAAAAGGTCAGCATGCTATCGAGTAGTGCCAAACTTTCTGAGATAATGGAGATAAAAAAAGAGATTGGAGACGCGATAGAAGAACACAAAAAGGTTGTATTGACAAATGGAAATTCAGATGAAGACGATGATGACGAGTATGAGGAATAAGAAAAATTTACGTGAAATAAATGTAAAAGAAGCTTGTGAGAAAAATCATAGGGTATTTGCTATAGGGGACCTTCATTTTTCTTACGCAGTCAATAAGCCCATGGATGTATTTGGAGAAAATTGGATAAATCACGATAAAAAAATACTAGATGATTGGCAAAGGCGCGTTGGCAAGGAGGATACGGTACTTATACTAGGAGATATTTCGTGGGCATCAAAGATGGATGACGCTAAGGCTGATCTCGATGTCATCAGCTCAATGAATGGGAAAAAGGTCCTTATAAGAGGAAATCACGATTTTTGGTGGACCTCCGTATCTAAACTCAATAAACTCTATGACGACATGAGGTTTTTGGGAACTGACTACTATGCAATCGGATCTACGGCGATAGTTAGCGCTAGAGGTTGGCTCTGTCCAAACGACACGATGTTTACCGATGACGACATGAAGATATATCTAAGAGAAGTCGGAAGAATGAAGCTATCTATTGACGCGGCGAGAAAAGACGGTTATGATAGTATAATAGCCATTATGCACTACCCACCTACAAATGATAAGTGGGAAGACAGTGGTTTTACTGAACTTTTTGAAGAACATGGGGTTAAAAACGTATTTTACGGGCATCTTCATGGAGAGGAAAGCTTTAAAATTGCGGTGTTGGGAGATAGAAATGGAGTGAACTATCAGCTTGTTTCGGCTGATTTTCTAGGTTTTAGACTTAAGGAAATAGAGGTGGAATAATGAACGATAAGAGGCTAAATATTTGTGTGGATATAGATGGAACTATCACATCACCATATTATTTTTTACCGTATCTAAACAAGCTCCTAGGGACTGACGTAGGAGAGGAAGAGTATCTGTCAACTGATTGGAACAAGGTTTTTGGAAAGGAACACGCGCCGCTTTTTAAACATTTTGACGAGCTTTGCCCAGAATCATACGACGTGGCTGATCTGTTGGAGGATGCTGATAAATACATAAATAAGCTTGCAGAGTCATCGAATATATATTTTGTGACAGCTAGGAAAAAGTGCCTTTACGAACGCACGCTGCTGTGGCTAAAAAATAACGGACTAGAGAAGTTTAAAACATATATGTTAGGTCACAACAATAAGGGAGATATTGCAAAGGACCTAAACTGCGACATATTTGTCGAGGATAATCCTGAAAATGCACATAATCTCGCTGAGGCGGGATTTAGAGTTATACTCATGGATACTAAGTACAATAGAGAACTAAGACATGATAATATAACGAGAGTAAATTCATGGAAAGAAATTTATAGGATTATCCAGGATTTGGGGTATAATTAAGATATAAGAAGCAAATAATAGGTATAAATGAATAAATGTGTGGAGTATCACATATTAGAGGTGGAGGTGAGTTTGATGAAGAATATGAAATTGGACAATAGAAAAAATAGAGATCTATATATAAAAACTATAAAAAAGCAGTTTGAAAAATATGCTATTACAGAAACTATCGACCCCATCAACACAGAAGATTTTGCTGAAAAGAACTTCATAGCTTTTAAATGTTTATCAAGCAAGGAGTTTTTTGAGGAGAGGGCAAGCGACATGTCAATCATCGTCGAAGGAATGGATATTGGTACCCTCTTAAGTGAAATAGATGAACTGCTATCAGATTCTAAGTCCAAAAGAACAATCATGCTTCCACATCTTGAGATGATGATCAAGGAAGTAATAGATGAGCTTGAGTTGGATTTGAGATATGAATTTAACTCAGATAGCTTGAGATGTTATTTTGATATATATGACTTTAACGATGTATCAGAGGAATTTAGGTTTGTGCTTTTGGTAAGCTTTGATGACAAGGGCATACAAAAGCTAGAGAGCATAAGTGATTTTATAATAACATCAAATGCAGTTAATTCGGCAGTTAGCCTGTCATAGGTAAATAGATTGTAAATA
>JASBZE010000074.1 GCA_029983575.1 Peptostreptococcaceae bacterium | reverse complement strand
AGGTGTAAATTTTAATAGAACATAAAGATAATAAAACATCAAAAGGATAAAATGGCAATTACAAAATAGTGATGATAAAAGGAAAAAGCAAGGGGATAAAAATGGAAAATAATATTGATGATATAAAAGTTAGTGATAATAAATCAAATGAAAAGTACATCAGTGAGTTAAGCAAAATGGGAATTGACGAGGCTGAAATTTTACTAAACAACAAAAGAGCCAGGGTAGATCATATGAAACTATGGGATGATATGGAAGATATCGGAACTGAGATATTAGATGAGGTTATCAGCGAGATGAATGCGTATGATTCGGATAAGTATACCGAGGTAGATGTGTTGAGGGCTCTAAAAAAAGACGAACTTGATATTGAGGATTTGAGGGCTTTATTGTCTAAACCGGCAGAAAAATACTTGGAGCAAATGGCACAGAGGGCCAAAAGAGAAACCCAGAGATACTTTGGAAATTCCGTTACCATGTTCACTCCTCTCTATATATCAAATTACTGTGAAAATTATTGTATTTACTGTGGATTTAACTGTCACAACAAAATAAACAGACTTAGATTAGATGATGAGATGATTGAAAAGGAGCTAAAGGCAATTGCTAAGTCAGGGCTCCAAGAGGTTTTGATACTAACTGGCGAGTCAAAGAAGATGTCAGATATAGAATACATAGCCAATGCATGTAGGATGGCAAAAAAATATTTCAACGTAGTAGGAGTTGAGATATATCCAACTAATTCGTGGGAGTATAAAAAATTAAATGATGCAGGGGCTGATTATGTTACCGTGTTTCAGGAAACGTACAACTCAGATAAGTATGAGACACTTCATCTTGCAGGTCATAAGAGGATATTCCCTTACAGGTTAAATGCACAAGAGAGAGCTCTTATTGGTGGAATGAGAGGCGTCGGATTTGCTGCCCTATTAGGACTTGATGACTTTAGAAAGGATGCTTTTGCAACTGCATACCACGCTTACTTAATTCAGAGGAAATACCCTCATGCAGAGATTTCAATATCATGTCCAAGGCTAAGGCCTATCGTAAATAACGATAAGATAAATCCAAAGGACGTTCATGAAAAGCAACTGCTTCAAATTATATGCGCTTACAGGATTTTTCTTCCATTTGCAAATATAACAATTTCTACTAGGGAAAGGGCAGAATTTAGAGATCATGTGATAGGAGTGAGTGCTACGAAAATTTCTGCTGGAGTAAGTACTGGAATAGGAAGCCATGTCGAGGAAGAAGAGTCTAAAGAAGGTGACGAACAATTTGAAATATCTGATCCTAGGACGGTAGATGAGGTTTTTGAAGCGATTATAAAGATGGGATGCCAACCAGTGATGAGCGATTATGTGGATCCTAGTGACGCAGGCAGGGTACTTAGATAGGACGAGGGGAACATTATGTTAATTAAATTTGTTACAAACAGGAAACTTCTCAGAGATGAGGATGAATTTTTAAGTGTTTTGGAGTCGATTTGTGAGGATTTAAAGGACGGTCTTTTAAAACACGGCCACAGTATAGATTCTGTAATACTCAGGGAAAAAGATCTTGATATTGTTAGCTATGAGAAATTACTCAACAAGGTTTACGAGATAACAAAAAGACATAATGTTCCTCTTTTCATTCATAGTCATTTTGAACTAATAGGAAGGGATTTTAATAAAGTACACCTTCCTATACATAGATTTAGGGAGTTTTGTGATTTAGTTTCCAATGATGAAGATTTTAGGACGAGGATTTTAGATTGTGGGAATATATTTATAGGGGTATCTATTCATTCAAAAAAAGAGGCTATAGAAGTCGAAAAAAGATTAGCAATTTTATTAAACCCTTCTTTAAATACCAACATTTCAATAAACACATACCTCACTGTGGGAAATCTATTTGCTACGACCTGTAAAGTTGGTAAGCCGGGAATAGGATATGAAAATTTTAAGGAGATAAAGGATGCTACTTCGATTCCTACATACCCAATAGGCGGTATAACCGTAGAGAATTTAAATGAAGTAGGAGCTCAAACAAATAGTAAAAAAGCTTGCATAATGTCTGACTTGGTAGAATTTTGTAAATCAATGTAGTATAATATTTGTGTGGAGGTGCATCGCTATTTTTGAGATTGGGACAGATATTATCGAGATAGAGAGAATAAGAGCAGCATGCGAAAAGAACGAGCGATTTTTGTCTAAAGTTTTTACCGAGAGAGAGATAGAGCTTTTTAATGCTAAATCCAATAAATATCAAACCATAGCTGGAAATTTTGCGGCAAAGGAAGCCGTAGTAAAAGCTGTAGGTACTGGATTTAGGAGTTTTAACGCTACTGACTTTGAAATCTTGCGTGATGAGCTCGGAAACCCCGTGGTATCAGTGGGTGATAAGCTTGGTTCAATCATGTTAGATAGGGAAATAAAACAGATAAAGGTGAGCATTTCACACTGCAAAGACTATGCTACAGCTACTGCAATAGCTTATTGAAAAATTATATTTCAATACTGTAGTTAGTCATACTATATAAATGAGGTGAGATTATGAGTGAAAAATTAGCAAGGGATATTATGATATCAGATGTTAAGGTGGCTAAGAAGGATGAGACTATTGAGATCATTGCTAAAAAGCTACTAGATGATAAAATCGGAGGGTTACCAGTTGTCGATGAGAACAACAAGGTTATAGGAATTATTTCTGAAACAGATATACTCAAGAAACAAAAAAGCATTGAAACTCCTCAATTTATTAATTTTTTAGAGGGTATTATTTTTATAGACAATTTAAAGGATCTTGAATCTGATCTTAAGAAGGTAGCGGCTTACAAGGTTGAGGACTTGATGAGCAAAGAAATTGTAACTGTTAATTTGGATGATAGCTTTGATACAGTTGCCAATGTAATGATAAAAAATTCAGTAAACAGAGTTCCGGTTGTAGATGATGAGGGAGTTTTACACGGCATCATAGCTAGGTATGATATAATCAAATCCCTATACAAAGACTAATGGGCCTAAAGGTCTCAAATATATTCAAATACTGGGAAATACTGAGGTTGAAAACTTTATTTTTTCGGCAATAGATGTTATAATGGATAGGTATCTAAAATTCAGGAGGTAGTAAGATGAGAGATCATAAGAGATTACAAAGTATTGCTTTAAATCTCAGAAAAGATATTTTGACAGAAGTATTCAGCGCTAGTTCTGGTCATCCAGGCGGATCGCTATCAATAGTTGAGATTCTGACAAGTCTATATTACGATGAGATGAATATAGATCCTGCAAATCCTCAAATGGAAGACAGGGATAGATTCGTCCTATCAAAGGGACACGCTTGCCCAGCTCTTTATGCTGTACTTGCAGAAAAGGGATATTTCCCTAAGGAAGAACTAAAGAACTTTAGACAGATAGACAGTATTCTTCAAGGACACCCTGATATGAAAAAGGTTCCTGGTGTTGATATGTCTACTGGTTCTCTTGGACAAGGATTGTCTGTAGCTTGCGGTATAGCAATGTCTTCAAAAATGTACAGTTCTCCATGGAACGTGTACGCCATAGTAGGAGATGGTGAGGTTCAAGAGGGAATCATATGGGAGGCTGCAATGAGTGCGGCTAATTATAAGCTTGATAATCTAGCAGTGTTTTTAGATTCTAATGGACTTCAAATAGACGGTAAGGTTGAGGACGTTATGGATATCGGACACATAAACGACAAATTCAAGTCTTTTGGATGGAATGTAATAGAAATAGATGGTCACGACTTCGACCAAATTTTCGCAGCTCTTGATATGTTCAAAGAAACTGTTGGCAAACCAACTATGATCATAGCTAAGACTGTAAAGGGCAAGGGAGTTTCATTTATGGAAAATCTTGCTAAATGGCATGGTTCTGCGCCAAATGAAGAACAATACAACGAAGCTATAAAGGAATTGGAGGTTGAAGTAGATGAGTAAGATTGCTACTAGAGAGGCCTATGGTAAGGCTTTGGCTGAAATAGGTGGATCATATGACAATATAGTGGTATTAGATGCTGACCTTTCTGGTTCAACTAAGACTTCTGTATTTGCCAAGGAATATCCTAATAGATTTTTCAACATGGGTATAGCTGAACAAAACTTGATAGGAGCTGCTTGTGGTTTTGCTGCCAGCGGTAAGGTTCCTTTCGCTTCTACTTTTGCTATGTTCGCAGCGGGTAGGGCTTTTGAGATAATTAGAAACTCAGTTTGTTATCCTAAGTTAAACGTGAAGATATGTGCTACACACGCTGGTCTTACAGTTGGAGAAGACGGTGGATCTCACCAGTGTCTAGAAGATATCTCAATTATGAGAACTCTTCCAAATATGACTGTAATGGTACCTGCAGATGCCAACGATACTAAGAAAATAATCGAAATGGCAGCAGATTACGTAGGACCAATGTATGTTAGACTAGGAAGAGCTGCAGTTCCTGTCGTTATGCCAGAGGACTTCGAGTGCAAGATCGGCGGTTCATATGAGCTAAGAGAAGGAAATGACGTAACTATCATGGCTTGTGGTATAATGGTTGACAAGGCATTAGAAGCTGCTGATAAACTTAAAGAAGAAGGTATTAACGCTAGGGTATTAAATATGTACTCTATTAAACCTATAGATGAGGAAGCTATTATAAAGGCTGCTAAAGAAACAGGAAAGATAGTAACTGCTGAGGAACACAATGTTATCGGTGGACTTGGTGCAGCTGTGGCAGAGGTAGTTTCAGAAAATCACCCTGTTCCTGTTAAAAGGGTAGGTACTCTCGATACATTCGGAGAGTCTGGTAAACCAGATGCCCTACTCGAAAAATATAAGTTGACATCTGATGAAATTGTAAAAAAAGTTAAGGAGTTAATGTAAGTAGCTAGATAGATAGTTAAAATGTGTATAATATAAAACTTATTAAAGATATTAAAAAAAAGATATTAAAAAAGTTTCTAATACACTTGACACTTAAACTTTGATAGTATATAATTTATTACATAATTTTCAAACAATTCCATATATGCGGTGATTAAGAGTAGTAAGGGTTATAAACCTTCAGAGATGATGGTTCGTGGGCTGTGAGGCCATCTAGGTAAATGTGACCTTGAAGTAGCTTATGAGCATCCCCTGTGAAATTAAGTAGTGGGGGCGGTTGGACCCGATACGTCTTTTGAGTGCCGGCATAGTCGGAATTAAGGTGGTAACGCGAGCTTTTCGTCCTTTGGGATGAAAGGCTCTTTTTATTTAGTTTGAATAATAGATATAGGATAATCTAAAATAAGATTTAATCAAGGAGGTAAGTATGTGCGATAATAATTTAGCTAAGACATATAATCCTAAGGATTTTGAAAAGAGATTGTATGATGAATGGATGGAAAAAGGATATTTTAAGTCTAGTCCAAATCCCGATAAGAAGCCTTTTACAATTGTAATGCCGCCGCCAAACATAACTGGACAGCTTCATATGGGTCATGCTCTCGATCATACTCTACAGGATATATTGATAAGATGGAAGAGGATGGACGGATTTGAGGCTCTTTGGATACCAGGTACTGACCACGCCTCTATAGCTACTGAGGTAAAGGTAGTCGACAGGATAAAAAAAGAAGAGGGCAAGACTAAGTACGAAATAGGTAGAGAAGAATTTTTGAAGAGAGCATGGGCTTGGAAAGACGAGTTTGGAGGAAAAATCGAAAACCAATTAAAAAAATTGGGAGATTCTTGCGACTGGTCTAGGGAAAGATTTACCATGGACGAGGTTTGTAACAAGGCAGTAAGGAAATTTTTCGTAGATTTGTACGAAGCTGGGCACATATACAGGGGAAACAGGATAATCAACTGGTGTCCAGATTGTTTGACGACTCTCTCAGATGCAGAGGTAGAGCATGAGGATTCTAAGGGTAAATTTTACCACATAAAATATTATCTAAAGGATAGTGACGATTTTCTAGAGATTGCTACGACAAGGCCTGAGACTATCATAGGGGATAGTGGGATCGCAGTAAATCCCGATGACGAAAGATATACTCACTTAGTTGGAAAAACGGCTATACTACCACTTTTCGGTAGGGAGCTACCAATAGTAGCTGATGATTATGTTGATAAGGACTTCGGTTCAGGTGCTGTTAAGATGACTCCAGCTCACGATCCAAATGACTTCGAGGTAGGAAAGAGACATAACCTAGAAGAAATCAACGTAATGAATGATGACGCAACGATGAATGAACTTTGTGGTAAGTACGAGGGAATGACTAGGTATGAGTGTAGAGACGCGATAGTAAAAGATTTAGAAGAAGCAGGCCATATGATAAAGATAAAAGATCACGATCACGCTGTTGGAACTTGCTATAGATGTCATACAACTATAGAACCTAGGCTTTCACTACAGTGGTTTGTCGAAATGAAGGAACTAGCTAAGCCGGCTATGGAGATTTTGAAGAGCGGCGAACTAGGTTTTGTTCCTGATAAGTTTGACAAGACTTATATGCAATGGCTAGAAAATATCAGAGATTGGTGTATATCTAGGCAATTGTGGTGGGGTCATCAAATCCCTGCGTACTACTGCCAAGACTGTGGTGAATTGATGGTAGCTATGGAAGAACCAAAATCCTGCACTAAGTGTGGATCTAAAAACATAAAACAGGATGAGGATGTACTAGATACTTGGTTTTCATCAGGTCTGTGGCCTTTTTCAACTATGGGATGGCCGGAAAAGACCGACATATTAGATTACTACTATCCAACCGATGTACTTGTAACTGGATATGACATTATATTCTTCTGGGTTGTTAGGATGGCATTTTCAGCTATGTTCTCAATGAAGGAAAAGCCATTTTCTCACGTTTTAATTCACGGTCTAGTAAGGGATGCCCAGGGAAGAAAGATGAGTAAGTCTCTAGGAAACGGAATAGACCCACTTGAAATAATAGATGAATACGGAGCAGATGCACTTAGATTTACGCTAACTACAGGGAACTCACCTGGTAACGACATGAGGTTCCATATGGAGAGAGTAGAATTTGCACGTAATTTCAATAATAAACTATGGAATGCGTCTAGGTTCGTGTTTATGAATTACGATGAAAAACTAGCAAAATCAATTACTGAAAGTGAAGCTAGGGATAATATGACCCTTGCAGATAAATGGATAATATCTAGACTTAATACTGTTATTGATGAGATAAATGTAAATATGGATAAGTTTGAACTAGGTATAGCACTTCAAAAAGCTTATGAGTTTACATGGAATGAGTACTGTGACTGGTATATTGAAATTGTTAAGCCAAGGCTTTATGGAGATGATGAAAGGGCAAAGGCCACAGCTCTATACGTACTTACATATGTACTTGAAAAAATACTAAAACTGCTTCATCCATTCACTCCATTTATAACTGAGGAGATATTCAAACACCTACCAACAGTTGAAGGAAGTATAATGGTGTCACAGTGGCCAAGAGCTAAGGAAGAAGACAATTATGAGGTAGAAGAGTTTAATATGAATCACGTTATGGATGCTGTTAGGGCGATAAGAAATGCGAGGGCAGAGATGAATGTTCCTCCATCAAAAAAGGCCAAGTTAATAGCTATATCAGATAAGAAGTATTTAGAGGCTATTAAACTTGGACAGGATTATTTCCTTACTCTAGGATATACTTCAGAAGTAGAGATAACTGAAGACGAAAAATCTGTTCCAGAAGATAGTGTAGCAGTAAATGTAGATGGAACCAAGCTTTTCATTCCTCTATCAGATTTAATAGATTTCGATAAGGAAATTGAGAGATTGACTAAAGAAAGAGAGAATATACTTTCTGAGATTAAGAGGGTAGACGGAAAACTTAGCAATAAAGGATTTATCGAAAAGGCTCCACAGGCTTTGGTAGATAGCGAAAAGGAAAAGAAAGTAAAATTTGAAGCTATGTTAGAGGACTTGGATGCTAGATTGGCTAAACTAAAGGATAGATAGATTTAAATTAGAATGTTTTAAAATATAATCTATATCGGGTGGACCGATACACAAAACTTTTTACATAACCTAACCAAAATTATGTGATTATATTTTTTTTATAAAATAGCGTTTAAGAGAAAGTATTTATGTTTTGATAAAATACTATTCTCTTAACGCTATAAAATGTGGTTATTTTACCTTCTAATATTTGGAAGGTATTATATATAATAACTTATACAAACAAAAATGTCAAAATTAAACCTATAATAAATGAATGTTAAATATACTTTTAGCTCAAAATATGTTCTTTAAAAATACAGGTATAGCTTAAACGCTATCAGGGCTCCATAAACCAAACACTGTCATGTAATTATTATTTACTCTTCGACCTTGGAGTCTTGTGCTATTTATATTCCATTCTTTTGTATTTTGTGGTATTTTCGCTGTTCCAGGTTTGTAAAAAGTTTTTGATGCTGAACCAACGTCTTGATAATTTCCACCTACCATTTTCATAGTTACTCCATTTGAAAGATTTTTTCCGGAATTAACTTTTACA
>JASBZE010000073.1 GCA_029983575.1 Peptostreptococcaceae bacterium | reverse complement strand
TTTAGAAAAAAAAGACGAGGATTTTTTCATTTCCTCGCCTTTTTATTTTAGGACTTTTGCAACAGCCCCTTTTTTATTTTTGTACTTTTGCCACAACCCTATTATTTCAACGCTATATCTCACACAACCTAAATACTAAATTTCAATTCCCACTACTTTTTCTGAGTCTTTTCCCTCAGCGATTATCTCTCCGCCGATTTCTATCTTATCGATCTTTCCTCCATCTACATGAAGGCTCTTGACTGAATCTCCATTTGTCTCAATATTTCCTTTGACAACTAGCTCCTTGATCTCTCCGCCTTCTTTCACACTTATACCATCTGCTGCTAATGTCATAATCTCTCCTTTAACTAGAGTCTCGCCTTCTCCTCCATTTGTGATTACGTCTTTTTCAACTACTATCTTGCCAACTGGCTTACTAAACTGCATACCAATTGATCCGTCCGCAAAAGTCTCAATCTTATCAAACTTAGCTTCCTTTATAGTTCCGTCATATTGATTAAATCCCCTAGCACCAAGTCCATAAGTCTCTATTGGCTTTCTAGCTTCAAAATAATCAACTGTACCGAAGTTTACAAAACCAATACCTGAAGAACCATGGCTAACTATCTTTTCGTTGACTACCCATTTGTCGACCTTGCCCCAAACGTCTAATACCATGTCATTTACACCATAGGTAACTGTTTTTCCGTCAGTAACTATCTCTTTTGCATGTGCACTATTGAGAATAAATATACCTCCAGTAATTAGATTAGGCTGTCCAAAAGGAATCATACCGTTAGAATATATTTCTCCAGTGACTAACTTATTGACTTCAGTCCTACCACCGTCATCATTAAAACCGGCGATGAAAATACCACTACCAAGAACAGGTGCCTTTTCCCTACCAACACTTACATTTTCGGCATCTACAGTAATAAGTGATTTTTCATCAGGATTGTAGTTGTAAATAGTCAAAGCTCCCTGATATACGTTAACACCGTATTTTTGAGGTTTTTCGCTGTAGCCTCTAGCATCAGCACCGGCGATATCTAGGTTTTTAATCTTAACGTTTAGCTTTTTATTTGAATTTCTAGTCAAAATTTGAACCACACCATTAACTGTAAGGTCATTTAGAGAGATTACACCAACATCTTCTAAACTTGAAGAAAGGCTAATGGCTCTCTTATCTGGGCTAGTTTGAATTATTAAATTTGATATCTCATTGTCTCCTTCTAATACCAAGCCCTCAGAATTAATGAAGCTGAGCATAATAACATCGCCCTCACCTGTAATTTTCTGACCTTTTCTAAGCCTTATTGAATTTGGTGAAGCTATGCTCTTAGTCAAAACTATCTCACTCTCGCCACCGTCAATTGCTTTTTGTAATTCTATATAATTTTTTACCTTCATACGAGGCACCTCCTAAGATTTATTATCATTACATAAATAAAGATACCCAGTTAAATCGTTTCTAACTCAATTGATAATAAATAAAACTACTTAGAAACCCAAGTTTAGAAAATATTTATACCACTAAATTAATAATAATATCTCTAAATTAATATTAATATCTCTAAATTGGTATTATACAAAACTAAATAAGCAAACCAAAACTCAATATTTAATAATTAGTGATTTTTTATCATCTCAGTAGCAGTTTCTAACATATAGATAGCCAGAGAGTAATTATCCGTCAACAAATTATAAACAGCGTCCTCACTTAAAACGCCACATTTTATATCCTGTGCGATTTTTCCCTCATTATGAGCGTCAAAATCATCAGTCCACTCGCCATCAATATAATAATTTCTCAAAAGCTCCATCTCATCACTGAGAGATTTAAGTTTATCTATAGCAGCTTGAGCCTCATCGACAGCCGCCTGAATCTTGTCGAGCCTTTCTTCCATCTCGACAATGTTTTTTACCCTATCATTCATAACACCCATAGTGTTCCTCCTAACAATTCTAATAAAACGTCTTGATAATTTATCCAAAAATCTTTTTAATTAGCGAAATATCTTCTCCCGGATATCTCACCTTCATATCAAATGCCAAAGACTTGCTCATAACGGTTTTCTCATGAACAAATGTAAAATACGTATCTTTACCGTGATATTTTCCCATACCAGAGTCCTTGAAACCACCAAATGGCACTTCGCCGACAATATGCTGTATAGTGTCGTTAATAGCTCCTCCACCAAAACTTACCCTCTTCATTATTTCCATAGCCTTTTTTTCATCCTTTGAAAAAACGTAAAAAGCCAGAGGGGTTTTCTTAGAATTAATTTTATCTAAAACTTTATCGACATCAGAAAATCCTATTATTGGTAAGACGGGACCAAAGTTTTCCCTCTTCATAAGCGGACTTTTCTCATCAGTAACAAATACAACAGGAGAAATCTTTCTTCTCTTGTCATCAAAAGATATATTATTTTCTATATTTATATCTTTTATTGCCCCTATATTTCTTTGATACTCTAGTTCTTCATTAATAACGGACTTAAGCCTAGAATACTCATCATCATTTATAATCTTTCCAAACTTATCTGAATCAATCCACGACGAATATCTCTTCTCCAAGACATTTTCTACCTCTTTTAAAAACCTATCCATCACTTTCTCACTACAATATACATAATCAACGCTCACACAAGTCTGTCCAGAGTTTAATAACTTACCAAAGAGTAACCTTTTTACGCTGAGTTCAATATCTGCATCATCTAAAATAATTGCAGGGCTTTTACCTCCAAGTTCAAGTACAAATGGACACATATCCCTAGCCGCCTTTTCGTAAAACTTTCTTCCAGTATCCTCCCCACCAGTAAAGAAAATAAAGTCAAACTTTTCTCTCATAGAAATCTCATTAGCGTTCATTCCCGTCAACAAATATCCATATTCAATTGGTACACTAGCTCTGATAATATCTTCCATTATCTTCGTCGTATATTTTGATTGACTAGAAGGCTTTAAAATCACAGAATTTCCGGAAGCAATTGCACCTGCAAACGGAATAATCGATAAATTAAAAGGATAATTCCAAGGAGAAACCACTAAAACCAATCCATAAGGTTCATTTAATATGTAATTTTTTGATGGGAAATTAAAAATAGAGCTCTTTACCATCTTAGGACTGGCAAATTTTCTCGCCTTCCTAATCAAATACCTAAGCTCAGTCTTTAACATAAGAATTTCTGTCAAAAAAGCCTCTTCCTCACTCTTACCGAGGTCTAACCTCAAAGCATCAGCAATATCGTCTTCTCTTTTATCTATCTCATTGTATAGATTTTTTAGGACCTCCATCCTAGAATCGATATTTAAAAACTTCCTATCCTTTTGGAACTTTCTCATAGAAGAGATGACGTCATCAAAATTTCTTATATCATCATTTATATTTTTTATATCTTCCATATTAACATCCCCCGTATCCGAAGTATCTGGAATATCGAGAACTCGAAAAAACTCCCCGTACTGCATCTCATCGAATTGCTCAAGAGGATCTTCAAGCTCTAGTATCTCCTCAAGCCTTTTTGTAGAAATATTAAGGGCACAGGCTATCATTTCCAAGTCTATGCCCTTTCTATTTATAATCTCGTAAAACTTATGCATGGCCTAGCTGACCCTTCCTTCTGTATTCTGTAGGAGTCATGCCGTATTCCCTGAGGAATAATCTATTGTAATAACTGGACTGACCAAATCCAGTAGACTTAGCTATGTGAGCAATGCTATACTTAGTGTTCTTGAGAAGATCTGTACTAACCTTAAGCCTATATTCATTTAAGAACTCAATAGGAGAAGATTGTGAAAACTTCTTGAAAATTATACAACACTTACTTCTGCTTACGTTACCTCTACCTGCAATATCGTCCAGTGTCACCTTCCCGTCATAATTACTATAGATATAATCTACCATCTTACGATACAAAAACGTATCAGCGCTCATATATGCCCTCTCTTTTTGTATCGCGAATCTATATTGCATGTAAATCTTTTGGTATATCATGTGTGTAAGCGCTATGATTGCCATCTCATAACCTTGTGGTTTAAGCCTTTGATAATCATCTATTCCCCCCATTAGGTTTATCACTTCTTGAGTCACTGTCTTATTGTGTTGTGCTATAATATGTGAAAACCTCTCGTCATTGATCACCGGATCAACATATTTTTTGTACACCTTCTCATTTTTCGTGAAATCCTCTGGGTTTATCAACAGACGCGCAATATCACAATCATTGTCTGTCTCATTCAAAAACATATGGACCCTCTGATTGTTAACCACACAAATAGATCCTTCTCTGAGTTTGTACTCCTCACCCTCAATCAAACATTTAACTTGGCCATTTACTACATAAATCACCTCTAGACCTTCATTCCAATGCGCCAGTAAATGTTTACTGTTACTCCTCACTGTTTCCTTAATTAAAACTTCCAATTAAAAAACTCCTCTCAACGCTTTAGAAAAAGCAATACAAAATACAATAGTATTATTAATATAGATAATACTATAATTTTCTTAAACCAATTCACACAATTATATTATCATATGCAGAGTCTATTGTAAACACCTAAATGAGAAACAAATATACAAACAAAATGATAATATAATATATAAAAAACAAGGGATGAACTCATTAAAAATATATGAGCCATCCCTTATAATAATTATCTATAACCTATTATTTTTGTATTAAAAATCTACGTCAGTGTCATAGTATACAGCTTTTAGAAGACCAACCATTTCTTCTTGGTTTGGTATTCTTGGGTTAGTACCTGTACAAGCGTCATCGATAGCATTTTTAGCAATCTCATCAACCTTAGATAAAAATTCATCTTCAGGAACGATACTTGTATCTGCAATAACTCCGCCTTCTCCATAATTTTTGATAGCTTGAGGAATATTTAGAGAATCGTTCATTGATCTAAGCTCTTTAACAAGTGCCTTAACCAATTCATCGGTAGTATTTCCTTCAAGTTTTAAATGTCTTGCTATATCTGCATAACGCTTAGCAGCAGTTTCATCCTTAGCGTTAAATTGGATAACCTTAGGTAGGTACATAGCATTAGCAGCACCGTGGATTATATGACCATTTTCAAATACGGCACCAGTCTTGTGAGCCATAGAGTGAACTATTCCAAGTAGGGCATTTGAAAACGCCATACCAGCTATACATTGAGCGTCGTGCATCTCAGCCTTAGCAGGAATATCACCGTCATAAGATTTCTTAAGCTCTTTATGTATCATCTTGATAGCGTGAAGAGCTAGAGGATCAGTGTAGTTACAGTTCATAGTAGAAACATATGCCTCGATAGCGTGAGTCATAGCGTCCATACCAGTGTGTGCAACCAACTTCTTAGGCATAGTCTCAGCAAGCTCAGGATCAACTATAGCAACATCAGGAGTTATGTTGAAGTCAGCTAGAGGATATTTAATTCCCTTTTCGTAGTCAGTAATAACCGCAAAAGCTGTAACTTCTGTTGCAGTACCTGAAGTTGATGGTATAGCACAGAACTTAGCCTTAGTTCTCAAAGTAGGGAAATTAAAAGGTGTTATCAAATCTTCAAAAGTAACTTCTGGATACTCATAGAATGCCCACATAGTCTTAGCAGCATCTATAGGAGAACCCCCACCCATAGAAACTATCCAATCAGGCTCAAACTCTTGCATAGCCTTAGCGCCCTTCATAACAGTCTCAACTGATGGATCAGGCTCAACACCTTCAAATAATTTTACTTCCATTCCAGCTTCTTCTAGATAAGCCTTAGCTTTATCCAA
Organism: Peptostreptococcaceae bacterium; assembly: GCA_029983575.1. GTDB lineage: Bacteria > Bacillota > Clostridia > Peptostreptococcales > Peptostreptococcaceae > JASBZE01. The sequence goes on along the minus strand of JASBZE010000073.1, from coordinate 2,811 downwards.
AAATCCGCCTCTCTTCATAGATCCGCCACCAACAACTATGATAGCTCTCTTACCTGTTAAATTCTTAAGTTCTTCAAGAGATCCCTTTCCATGATAAATATCTCTTGGTAAAGTAAATCTGCCCATTTTTCATTACCTCCTAAAATTTTTGGTTGATTTGGTTATAATATTAACACAAAGGGGCAAATGCAAACCTATCAACAACTGGTAATTGTCCTCATTTATGTTAAGAATAAAATTTACCAACTTTAAATTAATTATAACACTATGATATGTTTTTGTCAAAAGAAATATCGATATTTTTTATATATAAAAATGATTTCGTATATAAAAAAGAACTGATGCAATCAGCCCTTTTTATATACTATTTTTTCATTTATTATCTTCCAGAAACTTATTATTTACTTATTATTTACTTATTATTTACTTACTATCTTCTAGCTATTACCCTCTTTATCTTATCTAGCGGATAAGGTACCTCATCACGCTTAAAGTACTCCACATCTTCGACCACAGCCTCGACCTCCTTGTTCTCCTTGCCAACTGGTACCAGCACATGATCCCCGATAGTTATTTCCTCATCGTCGGTAATATAGTAATATGTAGAATAAGAATGCTTAAACCTAACGCTAACGTAAATAACCTCCCCAACATCTGGGGCATTTTTCCTCATAACGTCCGGCACTAAAATATCTCCCAAACCAAAATCTATATGAAACTTCAAAATCCCATCAGAAAAATCCATCCAATCGATAGGCAGACCCTTCCTGTCAAATGATCCTGAAATCTCACGTACGCCCCTATCCTTGTACACTATCTCGATGCGAAAGACACTGTAGTCATTAGGCTTATTACTAGACTTAGTTGACTCATCATTGAAATTCATAAAGAAACTATCCGCATCAAAGCTATTTAAAAAATCCTTTAGCTTATGACCTAGTTCTATCTTTTGATAAGACTTGAAATTTCCCTCGATACCGTGATCGTGTTCGATGTACATACCCGCTCTATCGACAACCATCCTCTCGTGATACTCAATCAACTCATCATAAGTTGGTGTCTTATCTTCTCCATCGCTGTAATTGACCTTAATAGTTCTATCCAAATATATAGTCACCCTGTCAATCCTATCGTTGTTCTTCTTACCATTAAAAGCAAGGAGATTATACATATCAAGCTCTTCCCTGATATACTCAGACGGATCGAAACCTACGATATCCTTTAACATACCGTAAAAACCTTGGTATGAATATATATTTCCCAAACTGTCGCTAATCCTTATATTCCAGCTTCCCTCGGCATTTGAATATAAAAACTCCGAATCTATATCCCCATCATTAGCCAAGATCTCGCCTAGCTGCCCACATATATCTGCAACCATGTAAATAATCCTAATTGCAATATCCTTATCAATACTTTTCTGCTGAGCATCCACTTCGACGCTCTTTGAAGACTTCAAATCCTTGTCAAACTCAGAAAACTTTACATGACCATATGAGTTTATGCTAAGATGCTGAACCGTTCCCTTATCTGCCGCACGAAAATACGGGTATCCATAGGTCGTAAGTTCAAACTTAACAGGCTTTCCCGGTTCCTCGTTACCTAAGTTTCCAATATTAGGTTCCCCTGAAACTAACATATGATCATCTCCTTTTTTTAAATAACTAACTATAAATAACTAACTATTAGTAATATATCCAATTTTTCAAAGTACTATCTAATATATTACATAGGTACATAACTACCTAATACCATAAACATTTTTGACATCTTGAACGAATATAACACCGGTACCCGCCTTATCGATATCCAATTTTTCCCTAACTGAATTCACGATATCATCACTTATATTTCTATCGCAAACAATCAGCACGATTTCCTTTTCAGGCTCTATATTCATAGCAAAAAGCTTCTTTGTCTCGTGTATCCCAGATCCTCTACCATTAATAATGGTACCACCTCTAGCACCAGCCTCAACAGCAGCATCTACCACGTCCTCAACCTTTCTCCTATCTACAATAGTAGTAATAAGTTGATACATAACTTCCTTCTCCTTCTCACCCTCACCAGGAACGAAACTTCTCATACCAAAAATATTAGATATATCAGTAGAAAAAACAATCCCCTTGTGTGGCTTATAAAACTTAAACTCCTTATTTAAAACCTCTAACGAATCTCTAGCAACATCAGAACTACATGCCATCAAAACAATCTCCTTTCTCTCATCGTAAAGAGAGAAAAAATTGGAAAGCACATCTCTCACAGTACCACGCCCGTGAACAACAGTCCCCCCTCCGACGCCAAGCTTCTTAGCACGATGAAGAACCTTACTTGCCATACCGTAGTTGACAACCACACACACTAGCTCATAACCAATTCCATGAAAACTATCGTCTTTTGTTTTTTCATTAATCATCTTCCTCACCTGCCTTTGATTTATGCTTAAATATAACACCCAAAATCTCTAACGTAATAATAGGCATCATAGCCACCATCGCAATCATACCAAAACCGTCAACCATCAGATCAGCCCCCTCAAAAGCAGAAGCAGCTCCTTGGGTAAACGCCAAAATAAAAGTCGCAGTCATCGGACCGGTAGCAACTCCACCTGCATCAAACGCAATCCCTACAAAAAGCTTAGGTGCAAAATACATAAGACCTAGAGCAATTATATACCCTGGCAAAATATAATGCCAGAGAGCAATCTCCTTGACCAAAATCCTAACGACCGATAGCATGACAGCTGTACCTACCCCAATCGCAAGTGGAATCAAAACAGCCATCCTATTGACATAACCACTCGTAACGTCC
>JASBZE010000072.1 GCA_029983575.1 Peptostreptococcaceae bacterium | reverse complement strand
TTTAAACCTGATGCTCCGTATGAAGAAGCATATGTGCCCTATGTGAAAGTGGTTTTCCGAAAAACTTCTCATAAAGCTCATTAACATCTTTATTTTCATGGGAGTACCTTACATTAGATCCCTTGTCCAGTCCATAGAGGTTTTTACTTCTTTCAAAAGCCAGCTCTTTTCCGTCGTGGATTATCTGTCCTCCACCACCGACACATCCCCCTGGGCAAGCCATTACCTCTACAAAATCGTAATGAACCTCATCTCTTTCTATTCTGTCGAGTAATTCTCTAGTGTTTCCAAGTCCACTGACAACAGCCGTTCTAACCTTGTTTCCATCTATGTCAAACTCAGCTTCCTGAAGTCCATTATTCGCTTGAAATCCCGTACTTCTAACATTTTTAAATGTGTCGAGATCTGGGTTTTCTCCTTTTATCGCAAAATACGCCGTCCTTAGTGCCGCTTCCATAACACCCCCAGTAGCTCCAAATATTATTCCCGCACCTGTTCCTAGGCTCATTGGGCTATCTCCGTTAATATCCTTTAAATTATCCGGATTTATATGGGCTGATTTCATCATCTTAACCAGTTCTCTCGTAGTTATTACGACATCTGTATCATGACCGGCGTATTCTCCATAGAATAGTTCCATTTCCCTCTCAGCTTTTTTTGCAACGCATGGCATTACCGATACTGAGAAAATCCTCTCTGGTTCAACTCCCAAAACTTCAGCGAAGTACGTCTTCATAACAGAGCCAAACATCTGTTGAGGTGATTTTGCAGTAGAGAGTCTGCCAAGCATATGAGGGTATTGTGATTTTACAAACCTTACCCAGCCAGGACAGCATGATGTAAACATCGGTCTCTTCTTGAGTTCCCCGGATGTATATCTCTCTAAAAATTCATTAGCCTCTTCCATAATGGTTAGATCTGCAGAAAAAGCAGTGTCAAATACATAATCCGCTCCCATTACCTTGAGTGCGTGAAGTATCTTTCCTACGGTTGCCTCCTCAGGTTTTAAGTCTAAACTCTCTCCCCAAGAAGCTCTGACAGCTGGAGCCACTTGACAGACTACTATCTTTTCAGGATCTCCAATAGCGTCCCAAACTTTTTCCGTATCATCTCTCTCGCTTAAGGCTCCAACAGGACAGTGAGTTATACACTGACCACAAAGTGAACATGGTGCCTCGTCTATTTTTTGCCTATTTGATACATTTACTGTAGTTCTTGATCCAGTCCCCTCTAAATCCCATACGTGAAGTCCTTGAACCTTATCACAAACCTGAATACACCTCATACATTTTATACATTTTGATGAATCCCTAATCAGAGGAAAGTTTTTATTCCATTCTTGTTTTTCCGTAACCATCTTATATGGGAGTTCCTGTATATTTAGGTCATTTGCGACTGTTTGCAAGCTGCAGTTTCTACTTCTAGAACAGGTTACACATTGGTTTGAATGTTGGCTTAGTATAAGTTCAACCGTAGTTCTACGATGTCTTCTCACCTTTGGGCTGTTCGTCTTTATTACCATGCCCTCTTCCACTACATTATTGCATGAAGTCAGAAGCTTTTCCTTTCCTTCTACCTCGACCATACATACCCTGCACGCCGCTATTTCGTTGATATTTTTTAAAAAACATAGTCTAGGAATTGAAATCCCAATAGATTCGGCAGCATCCATTATAGTGGTATTTTCTTGTACTTCTAAATTTCTTCCATCTATAGTTAGTTTTACCATATTCTTTCCCTGCCTCCTTTGAAAATTCCGTATCCGAAGTGGTCACATCTCAAACATCTAGAGGCCTCTTGTAGTCCTTCAGATCTCGTCATGCAGTTTTCCACTCCTTCAAAGTCCTTGACTCTTTCGCTTCCATCCCTTTCAGTTAAATTAACCCTTCCGCATGGGCTTTTATCCTCTATAACTGCAGGAGGTATCTCGACATCAGATGAAATATTGTGTCTGTATCCGAAATACTCATCTATATTTGCCGCTACGACTTTTGCCGCTGCAATTGCCGTGATAACTGAAGCAGGACCACTTGCACAATCCCCACCAGCAAATACATCCGGCATATTTTCTACAGCTCCCGTAGATTTTGTCTTTATCTTACCATTTTCAACCGGTATGCCACCATCTTCAAAGTGCTTTGTCTCTATATTTTGACCTATGGCAACTATTAGATAGTCGCAAGGAATGTATACATCTTCCTCTCCAGTAGGTTTTATACTAGCTCTACCTCCTTTTATCGAACTCACCATCTGTGGTGTTACGTAAATTCCCTTGATGTTGTTTTCTTCATCTACAACTAGTGAAGAAGGAGCCATCAGAGTCTGAAGCTCTACTCCCTCAGCAACTGCCCCCTCAATTTCTCCAGGTAGAGCAGTCATATCAGCTACCCTTCTCCTATAGACAATGCTTACCTTATCAGCGCCAAGCCTTTTTGCAGTACGAACGGCATCCATGGATACATTTCCGCCTCCGATTACAGCGACATTTTTGCCGTTTAAATCAATGGAGGCACCTTTTCCTACACTTCTCAAAAACTCAACAGCTGAGATTACCCCATTGGCATCTTCATGTTCAAGACCTAGTTTCTTGTCTGTACTCGCCCCTATGGTAATCAGTACTGCGTCGTAATTTTGCCTTAAATCTTGTAACCTAAGGTCCTTACCTATCTTAAGCCCACTCTTTACCTTTACTCCGGTTTTTAGTATAGCATCTATGTCTTCTTCTAGCCTTTCCTTTGGTAGGCGATAGTTTGGAATACCATATCTAAGCATTCCACCAAGCTCTGGTAACCTCTCGTAAACAGTGGTATCATGACCCATCAATTGTAAATAATAAGCGGCACTTAAACCACCGGGACCACCACCTAGAACAGCTACCTTTTTACCAGTAGGTTCAGCGCATTTTGGCGGATCTACTATTCCTGCAAAATCTGCAGCCATCCTCTTAAGCCCTCTGATATTTACAGAATCATCCATCATATTTCTACGACATCTAGCCTCACAAGGATGTTCGCATATAAAACCACAGGTGGTTGGGAATGGGTTATCCTTTCTGATGAGCCTAATCGCATCTGCGTACCTCTCTTCTCTAACCAAAGAAATATAACCAGGTATGTCAACCCTTGCTGGACATAGTGCCACACATGGAACAGGCTGGTTGTAGGTACATGTACATCTTCCATTTACGATATGCTCTATATAATCGTCTCTATATCCGATAAGTCCCTTATACACCATATTTGCAGCCTCGTATCCAATCGCACAGTCAGAAGCTTCCATAGCTGCAAGTGCTGTCTTTTCCATAATATCTAAAGTATCTAAGGTAGCCTTTCCATTTAAGACATCCCCTATCATACTACTTAACTGACCTAGCCCAACCCTGCACGGAACACATTTGCCACAAGTTTGTGCGTGACAGAGTTCTACAAAAGCCCTTGCCATATCCACTGGACATAGACCTGGAGGTGAGGATTCTATTCTTCTTTCTAAGTCTTTATACAGACCTTCCATAACTATTTTCGCCCTATTAGGTGAAACAATTTCTAAACGGCTCATAGTTAGCCTCCTTTCAATTAATAATTAACTTATAATAATTATATCATGATGTAGAAAGAATGTAACGACTTTTCAGAAAATTAATAACTTAACAAAAAAACAGCAGCGATATACATCGCCACTGTCATACTTTCGGTCATCTTTGTCCGAAAGTATATTTATTTTGAACTTGATTTATTTGAAATAACTTTATACATTAAAATCGGCAAGTAACAACAACCAAGAATCAATAATTGATCCTTCATGATAGCATCTACCCCTGCTAACAAACTTAATACAGCAAATAGTATGATTAAAATTATCGCAAACACAAATATTTGGATTCTTTTTTTAATATCTGTCTTTGGTAATAGGTCTATTGTCACTATATATACAAATAATAATATATAGCTTACTACAGTATACTTACTAAGAATAATAGTAAGCATAGATAGAAAAATCACAAAAATTCCAGATAATAATATCATTATTTTATATTTCAATATATCCATTGTATCCATATCCGTCTGTTTTATCTAAGTACCTTGCGATTGCAGTTCCCGGATCAATTAAATTATATACAAAATCACCAATTTTTGAGCCAATTTTTGCAGCTGATCCCGTCAACCCCCACTTTAATAATTTAGTTTTAAGTTTTGATGCTAATGTTCTCTTCATATAATTCTGAGCTCCTTTTTTACCTAACTTTTTAATCAGTAATCTTGCACCAGCAGCACCTCCTCCACCTGTAGCGGCAATAAGAATTCCATTAACTATTACATTAAATACTGCAGCGGCTGTTTTGACAGAAACTCTTGCTTTTGGCTTTCTTTTATTAGAGGCGCTATATAATAACAGCATATTGTCATAGTCTTCAGTTACTCTAGTATCATCTCTTAGTAACATCTTAACCATTTCTCTATTTTCGACAGTGTTCTCAAGATCTTTAGTATTTTCGATTGATATTTCTACGAGTTTATCCAGTAGTATATTTTCATCCGTACTTAAATTTTCTTCTTTAAAGCCTTTATCTTCAATTGATGAAATCTGATTTTCGAATGAATCTTGAGAAATATCAATATCTGATAGGTCTACTGATAAATTAGAAATGATTGGACTCTCCTGTTTAAGAACTTCTGCAAAACTTCCCATAATAATCGTTGAGCAAAGTACTAATGATAAAGTGATAGTTTTAATTTTTTTGTACTTCATAGTTACTTCTCCTTATATTTTTTTTATTATTTTATCATATTTTTTTTGATAGTCAATAAAAGCAAATAATTTTTATTCTATTATCTCTCAGTTGTCAAGATATATGTAATGATATAAGTAAAAACCTAAATTGCAATACTTGATAAAAAAAGTGATGGGCAGAATAGAATAACCCATTCTGCAACATCACCTTGTATTCTAGTACCTTTTCAATCTGCCCTTAATTCAATTTCAACTTTCTAAATAAAACTTTTCTGAGATTGTATGTAAGTAAATACTAACTAATATCTGAAATTCTCTGCCATTGCAGTTTTCTCTATCAAATTCCTATAAACTCGTGATTTCTCGACAAGCTCACCATGTTTTCCCTGGCTTTCAACCACTCCACCATCTAGGACGACGATTTTGTCGACATTTTCAACAGCCTTTAACCTATGAGAAATAATTATAACAGTTTTATTTTCTATAAGTTTATTTAAACTCTCCTGAATTTTTTTCTCATTATCCACATCAAGACTAGCCGCTATCTCATCTAGTATAAGTATTGGGGCATCTTTTAAAAATGCTCTGGCAATAGAAAGTCTCTGTCTTTCTCCTCCTGAAAGTTCTGCACCATTTTCCCCTATTTTTGTTTCAAAACCATCAGGCATTTTTTCTATAAACTCCATGCAGTTGGCAAGCCTTGCTGCCTCTTTTACCTCCTCATCACTTGCACCTTTTCTGCCTAGCCTTATATTTTCCATTACTGAGGTATTAAACAAGGTCACATCCTGAAATACTATCGAAGTCTTTTCAAATAGTGATTTAGTAGATATATCCTTTATATCATATCCATCTATTATTATCTTTCCTCCATCGTAATCGTAAAGCCTGGAAACTAGTTTTAAAATGGTAGATTTTCCACAACCTGAAGCACCTACTAGAGCTGTAACCTCCCCCTGTTTCGCCGTAAAACTAACATCTTTTAATACTTTTTCATCTTCTTCATAGGAAAAGCTTACATTTTTCAATTCAATACTGAAATTCTTCAAGTTCACATCTTTTCCTTCCTGCACACGAGCATTTTTAATCTCACTAATCCTATTTACCCTAGGAATAACAAAATAGGCTTCCATGATAAAATATAGTGAAGATTCAACTGTATCTCTGAGTTTAACCGCCGCAAGAAAGTACCCAATTAAGTATAAAATACTGATTTCTCCGCCTATAAGCATCTTCGTACCAACTAGTAGAACTATGCCCATGCTGGTATATGTAAAGAATGTTGAAGAAGCCACAGTTATTATAGTCCAAGCTTCTGTTTTGAGGTGAGTTTTTTCTCCCTCTTCCATTTGTCTATATAGATTTTCTTTTTGCTCATCAGATAAATTAAAACTCTTTATCTCCTGTTGTAATTCGATTGTCTCTTGAAAGGAGTCTGACTTAGCTCTCATTACATCATAATATATCTGATTTCCCTTAATTACCATATTACTTCCCACCCTTTGTAGTATCAATGCTATAGCAAAGGGTATGATTACAGCTAAACCAAGTTTGACATTACCTATCAAAAGAAGTATTCCAATTAAAATTAAAAAACTCCAAATTGCAGTAAGCTTAGGTATGGCATGACTCATTGCATGTTCTATAGCTCCGACGTCACCCATTATAGTTTGAGATAGGTCGGTCAAATCATGCTTAGAAAAATATGATAGTGGCAACTTTGATAAGTATTTTGACAAACTTATTCTCAAGGATGCACTCTCTTTATATGTGACAGAAAACAAGCTGTCATATTCTAAACTCAATATCACATACATAGCTATCAATGTAATTATAACGACTACATAATAAGTAATGGAACTTGTCACGTTACCTAGTATGGTTTGGTTTATAAATATCATTAATATAAAAGCCGGCACCATATTTAACAAGTTGACCAGAAGGCTAAAAAATGATGCCTTGGTAAGATCCCTAGCCCCCTTGTCGGAAACTGCGTACTTATTCTTATAATACTGCTTCATTGCTTACCCTCCAATCATTAGCGTACTCATAAGCTTCTGATAGCTTTTTGTACTTGCTGTTCATATTTATAAGTTCATCATGAGAACCTCTCTCTATGATTTTCCCATCCTCGCAAACCAATATTTCATCTACTGATTTAATTGATGAAAGTCTGTGAGCAATCATTATTACAGTTTTTCCCTTCATCAAATTTTTAAAGGATCTCTGTAGTTCGTATTCGTTGTCTGCGTCGATTGATGCGCTCGCCTCATCCATAAGTATTATCTTAGAATCTTTTAAAATTGCCCTCGCTATTGCAATCCTCTGTTTTTCTCCTCCACTTAAGTAAACACCCTTAGAACCTATAATCGTATTTTCTCTTTCAGGGAATTTGTCTAGTATCTCAAAGCATCTGGCAAGCTCAAGAGCCTTCATAACTTCTTCTCTACTTGCATCTCTCTTAGCAATCGCCACATTTTCATATATTGATTTTTTAAATAGCTTTGGATCTTGAAAAACAAATGATATAGCCTTTATTAGGGCTTTTGTTGAATAATCTTCTATCGGCTTTCCCCCTATGAGTATACTTCCTCCATCTACCTTGTAAAATCCGGATAATAACTTAGCTATTGTAGACTTACCTGAGCCCGAATTTCCAACAAGAGCATAGGTTTTATTCTCATCTAATTTAAAAGAAAGACCATCAAATACATCTACATCTCCATAACCAAACTTAACATTACTAAATTCTATATCGTAATTATCAAACTTTTCCTCACTACCAGATTTCAAATTATCAACATCCATCTTGTCGTATAATTTTTCAAGCTCATCTAAAGCGTAATTCGCCTCAAATGTAAATTGACCTATAAACATAATTTTCATCAATGTCACAAACATAATTCCAATAATAAATAAAACCATGATGATGTCGACAGTCAGACTAGCATAATCGTTAAACTTATCTAAGAAAATCACCGATAACATCACCAGTAATGCCACCACTCCAAAAATTAACGTCTGGTAGAAAACATATGGCTTTTTGCAAGTCTGTGTGTATCCATAGGCGTATTCAGAGTAATCTTTAATCGCCTTGTGAAGTACCTTAAAAGACTCTATATCTGCGTTAAATATTTTAACTACCTGTATTCCCCTTACGTATTCAACAGTCTCACCACTCAATTTTTTCAAAGACTCTTGATATTTCTTCATAAATTCTCCCTCACCCATCATAAACTTGAGCGTAAGTAAACTGAGTATGGTTATTATTAGAATTGTTATACCTGCTCTAAGGCTAATGATAAATGAAAGTATTATAGCCAAAAGAGGAGTAAGAAACGCTTGAGGCATATCCGGTATCAAGTGAGCGACCGCAGTGTGTGTCTGTTCAGCATTATCGTCGATGGTTTTTCTCACTACTCCACTTGGATTTAAGTCAAAAAATCTAAAACTCGCCCTTGTAATCCCGTCAATCCCCTTTTTCCTGAGATTTGTCTCAAGTCTAAATGCTGCCATATGAGAGAAAAATCCGGAAATAAAATATAAAAGTGCTCCGATGATCAAAAATATTACCGACCTTAGTGCCAAGGACTCGGCAGTTGTATAGTTTTCTTCGACCAAAAGAGCCTTGACGATTTTGAATATGTAAAAATACCCAAAAACAGTTACGATTGTTGATGCTGTAGAAGTCAATAATGATAAAAAGATATTTATCTTTGACTCTGGGATGTATCCAACCATCCTTTTATAAATTCCCATTTAATTACCTCCTTTTTCCTTAAACTCGTCCTAACTAGAATTTATATTAAAATATCATCGTTTATATATATTGTACAACTATGATATTAATGATACAATGAAATTGAGAATAAATGGCTAATT
>JASBZE010000071.1 GCA_029983575.1 Peptostreptococcaceae bacterium | reverse complement strand
ATTTTTTCAAAGTTATAATCAGTAACTAACTTAGTAAAACTAGTAGCTTCTTCTAATTTTTCTAAATGCGTTAATTATAGGTATGGCTATTATCATACCGACAATTCCTTGGATCAAGTCTCCAGGCATAGAGGTAAACGGCGTGATAAAGTTACCGTAGAGAATAACCTCAGCTATGTAATAACCAACTAAGTTCCAAACAGTTCCGGCAATCATAGCCAATATATTTAACTTTACACTAGATCCATCCTTGTTTCCCATAAAAGCTATCTTACCGACTATATATCCCATCAAGCCTCTTATGATAAAAGTAAATGGTGCCCATAATGCCCAACCAGACATTACATCAAAAAGCGCCATCCCGATTGCTCCTGATAGAGCACCTTTTCTAGGACCGAATACCCCTGCAGCTATAAACAGCATTGCTGTACCCAGGTGGATTAGACCACCGTTAACAGAGATCGGCAATTTGAAGTTGATAAACTTAGTAGCAAGAAATACCAAGGCAATCAACAATGATGTCTCTACCAAATCCTTTGTTTTAATTTTTTGTCCTGTAATTACATTACCCATACAAATCATCCCCTTACTTATTATACATTTTTATGCATATGTATAATTACATACAAGTCAATTATAACATAACTATACGTCATTTTGTTGTAAATGTATAAAAATTTTATAAAACTTACAGCTTTTGTTTGAATGAACCATACCTCTATAATCTCTTTTAGAGAAGTCTTAATACAGGGATTTATTTTTGATTTGTAACTTATGATATAATAGTATAGTAAAGTATAAAAGGAGTGGGTCTACTCCTAAGGATTTTTTTGAAAGGGGGCAGCCATGGCAGTAGCAAAGATAGCGTTGATGACAAATGGAACTTATACAGATGGGCTTTACTCTTATTTAGTACCCCCAGAATTGGCTGAGGATATAGAGGTTGGGAGCTCGGTAGTTGTGCCTTTTGGTAGGTCTAATAAACCTGTTCAAGCAATAGTAATAGAAATAATCAATGAAACGGATTTAGAAGATGAAAAGATTGAAGAAGGAAAGATAGTAATAAATGAAAAGGGGGAGAATAAATCCTATGAATTAAAAAAAATTATTTCACTCTCCTTTGATGAACCTATATTATCAGACTTTCAAATAAAACTCTGTTCGTGGATTAGAGATAGGTATATATCTACATTTTCTGAGGCCGTTAGACTTATGTACCCAAGAGGCCTTAAATTTGTATCGAGAAGAAAGATAACTAGAGGAAAAAATTTTAAAGAGTATTTCGATGATGATAAAGAAAAGTTAAAGGAAGATAATTACATAATAAAGACCTTAATTTATTCAGATGAAGTTATTTTAGATGAAATATCAAACTCAGACCTTAGAATTATAAAAAATCTTGAAAAGAAAGAAATTTTAGAGCTTGGATGGGACTATGAAGAGAGTTTAAATGAAAAAACTTATAATCTAATAAGTCTAATTAAAAATTGGGATAAGGGAATTAGGTTAGGAAAGGCCCAAAAGCGAATTGTGGACTTCCTTTCGCTAAATGAGAGCATTTCAGAAAAAGACTTAAAGGATTTGCTTGAAGTATCTTCTCAATCTATAAAATCCCTACATGAAAAAGGAGTTATTAATATTGAGAAGAGGGATTTTTTCAGAAGGTATGAGATCAATAAAATAGGAGAATACAAGGATGGATTTGAGCTTACCCCTTATCAGAAGGAAGCCTTAGAGAAAATAAAATCGTCTAAGAAACCCGTAGTTTTTAGGGGTGTTACTGGAAGTGGAAAAACAGAGGTCTATATAGAACTTTTGAGAGAGTGTTTGAGAGAACAAAAGGGCGGTATAATATTGGTGCCAGAGATAGGATTAACTCCTCAAACTGTACATAGGTTTAAAAAGATATTTGGAGAAGAAGTAGTTGTATATCACAGCAAACTTTCTGAGGGAGAAAAACACGATGCTTATAGATTGGTCAAATCTGGTGCGTGTAAGGTCGTAATAGGAACTAGATCATCTATCTTCCTACCAATAAAAGACTTAAAACTTATAGTCATTGATGAATGTCACGATTCATCATATAAATCAGAATCAAATCCTAAATATCGTACTGAGGAAGTGGCTTATTTTATTAGCAAACATTTAGGGGCTAGACTTGTACTAGGATCGGCAACTCCTAGTATGGAACAGTACTACAGAGCTAATTCGGGTGAGTATACCCTTGTGAACCTCTTGAGGAGGGCTAATAACAAAGATATGCCTAAAATAGAAGTTGTGGATATGAAAGAAGAGGTAAAAAGCGGAAATACCGGCTTAATAAGCTCTAGATTATATGAGGTAATGAAAAGACATTTAGAAGAAGAAAATCAGGTAATTTTATTTCTAAATAGAAGGGGATTTTCTAATTTTATATATTGCTCAAGTTGTGGAGCTGTAGTAAAATGTGATAGATGTGATATTTCGATGACCTATCATAAATTTGAAAATAAACTCAAATGCCATTACTGTGAGGATGAGAGGTCGGTTCCGACAGCATGTCCTGAATGCGGAAAGAAGTCAATCATTTTATCTGGGGCCGGAACTCAGAAAATTGAGGATGAACTTATTAGGATGTTTCCTGACAAAGTTGTAAGGAGATATGATCGTGATAGCGTGTCTAAAAAAGGCGATCAAGACAAGGTGCTTAGGGATTTTGGAAATGGAGATATTGATATATTAGTTGGTACTCAGATGCTAGCCAAGGGTCTGGATTTTAAAAATGTAACTCTCGCAGGAATTCTTTCAGGCGATATGATGTTAAGTTATCCAGATTATAAGGCCAGCGAAAATACTTTTTCTCTGATTACCCAGGTGGCAGGACGTCCTGGCAGGGCTGAAAAAAAAGGAGAAGTTGTACTTCAGGCTTTTCAAACAGACCACCATGCTATAAGGTACGCCACTGACTACGATTACGAAAGCTTCTATGAAAAAGAAATAGATATGAGAAGGAAATTTGGATACCCACCTTTTAATAACATTGTTCGTGTAGTTGTAACTGGGGAGGATTATACGCTGGTAAGAAATGATGCCTTTAGGATAAAAGAGGTGATAGTTTACCTTTTGACTGAGAGGGGTATGAAAAATATTGATTTTATTTATGGTCCATCACAGTGTGCGATCGAAAAAATTAAGAGCAAATACAGATGGCAACTACTACTTAGAGATAGAGGAATTGATATAGGAATCTTAAGAGGTTTGATAAAATATATCTGCGTTGATAAAAAGGATGAGGTTTTATCCAGGGGAAATTATGTTTCTATTGATATAAACCCAGAAAATTTAGTTTAAAAGGAGGATAATATGGCGACTAGAAAAATTATGATATACGGTCAAGAAGATGTGCTTGAAAAGAAAGCTAAGCCAGTTACTAAGTTTGATGATAGATTACATACACTTTTGGATGATATGGCTGAAACTATGTATGAAAGCGAGGGAGTTGGATTAGCTGCTCCTCAAATAGCTGTAAGAAGGAGGGTCGTAGTTATAGACGTCGGTGATGGTCTAATGGAGATTATAAACCCGGAAATTATAGAATCAAAGGGAGCGGTAAAAGATGCCGAAGCTTGTCTTTCTGTTCCTGGTGAGGCATATATGGTAACTAGACCGGAATATGTTAAGGTCAAAGCATTTGATAGAGATGGAAATGAATTTATTATAGAGGGACACGACTTTTTGGCTAGGGCACTATGCCATGAAATCGACCATCTAGATGGAATAGTATATGTAAAAAGAGTTGAGGACAAGAAGAACGATAGAATTAGTTAAGTAGATAAACAGAGGGGAGGAGAGGTTGAATGAAGATAGTATTTATGGGGACTCCAGATATAGCGGTCACTGCTTTAGAAAAAATAATCGAAAGTCCTCACGAAGTCATTGCAGTAGTTACGCAGCCCGACAGACAGAGGGGAAGAGGAAAAAAGATAAGTTTCTCTCCTGTAAAAGAAGTGGCTGTAAATCACGGAATAAATGTACTTCAACCAGAGAAGGCGAGAAGTGATGATTTTATCAGCGAAATCGAAAAGCTAAACCCTGACTTGATAGTAGTTGAGGCATATGGCCAAATCTTAAATAAAAGACTACTCGATATACCAAAATACGGTGCTATTAATATTCACGTCTCCCTACTTCCAAAGTACAGGGGTGCTGCTCCGATAAACTGGTCAATTATAAGAGGCGAAAAAAAGACTGGTGTCACAATAATTCAGATGGATGAAGGACTGGATACTGGAGATATATTAGGTCAAAGGGAGTTTGAAATTTCGGATTCTATGACCGCTGGAGAGCTACACGACAAGATGATGGATGTAGGTGCCGACTTGGTTTTAGAAGTAATTGATGAAATAGAAAATGGTACTGTAAAGAGGATAAAACAAAATCACGATGAACATACTTATGCTCCGATGATGAATAAAGAGACAGGTCACATTGATTTTAACAAGAGCGCATGGGAAGTTCACAATTTGATACGCGGAGTAATTCCTTGGCCAGGTGCCTGGATGAAGGTGGATGGCGATGTAATAAAGGTTTGGAAATCTGAAGTTATCTCGGATATTTCGGATTATATAAAAGAATATAAAAATGATGGCATTAAATATGACAGTGGTATAGATATTGCCAACGATAAAAATGGAAAAATAATTTCTGTAGATAAGAATGGAATATTAATTACCTGCTCAGAGGGATTTATTCTTATCAAAGAGATACAGGTGGCAGGTAAAAGGAGAATGGAAGTAGGAGAATATATAAAAGGAAACTCACTTCCTCTTGGAGAGGTAGTGAAGTAAGGAGGTCGTTATGTATAGAGGATTGTATTGGGACAACACGTTGATATTGCTTTTACCGGCAATAGTTTTATCTTTTTACGCACAGACTAAGGTAAGCTCTACTACAGCTAAATATTTTAAGGTTAGATCTAGTAGAGGCTATACAGGAGCACAGGCTGCAAGAGAGATATTAGATAGAAATGGATTGAGAAATGTGCCGGTTTCTCCAGTTGGAGGACATTTGACAGATCATTACGACCCTAGGAATAGGTCCGTGAGTCTATCAGAGGACGTATACTATGGTAATTCCGTGACTTCTGTTGCGATTGCAGCCCATGAATGCGGACATGCTATACAACATCAGCTCGACTACTCACCGCTTACATTTAGATCCTTTTTGGCTAGGCCGGTGCAGTTTGCTTCTGGGCTAAGCTGGGTGTTTATCCTCGGTGGGCTTTTATTTACTAGATCATCAGGCTTACTTATGATAGGTATAGCATTATTTTCACTAACTGTTCTATTTCAAATAGTGACCCTTCCCGTTGAGTTTAACGCATCTAGTAGGGCATTGAATCAAATTCAGGAAATGGGCATTGTGGATCCTAGTGAGTATTCTATGAGCAAGAAAGTCTTAGGTGCAGCAGCCTTAACCTATGTTGCAGCAGCTCTTGCGGCAGTGTCTCAACTATTGAGATTACTCGTTATTTTTGATAGAAGAAGGTAATATAATAATATCTAAAAATCCAATTATCTTGGTTGCATAATTTTAGTGTGGGTGTTCCCCTAAAGGGAGGTTACCCACACTTTTTTTATTAATAATTTACTTATGAGATTTTTATTTGAACCAAATTTAGTTTTTTGTATTTTTAGCTAAAATATTCCGACTAAATGCTGGACTCCTATGCTAGTTATTGAAATAAGCACCCAACATGCTAAACCTAAAATAACGGCCTTACCACCAGTCTTTATTAGGTTTACTATATTTGTCTTAAGACCTATAGCGGCCATAGCCATCGTTATAAAAAATTTACTTAGCGTTTTGAGACCAGAAACCAAAGCTGTCGGAAGCGGTACAACAGATGCTATAATTGACGCTATAACAAAAAATATAATAAAACTTGGAACTAGTTTTTGAATTCTAACATGTGACTCGTGTCTATTCTTCTTGCCTTCATATAGCGATAGACATACTGTAATTGGTATTATTGCCAGGGTTCTAGTGAGTTTTACAACAGTAGCTAGTTCAAGGGTGTTTGAGTTGTGAATTGAGTCCCAAGCGCTGGCAGCCGCTGTTACAGATGAGGTATCATTGACTGCTGTTCCGGCAAATATTCCAAAGCCTTGATTAGAAAATCCAAGTATCGTTCCTAGCGAAGGGAAGATGAGTGAGGCTAACACGTTAAAGAAGAAAATAACTGAGATGGCCTTTGCAATTTCCGCTTCATCTGCGTGAACTACAGGTGCTGTGGCGGCAATAGCTGAACCTCCGCATATCGAAGAACCTACCCCGATGAGTATTCCGATCTTTCTATCTAATTTCATAACTTTAGTAAGTATAAATGCAGTTACTAAAGAAATTGTTATAGTCGAAATTATTACGGGAAGAGATTGTTTGCCGCTTCTTGCAATTGTCGTTACATTCATCGAAAAACCTAAAAGTATAACTGCGTACTGAAGTATTTTTTTGCTTGTAAATCTTATACCGCCTTCAAATTTTCCCTCGTCCTTTATTAGCATACAGAGGATCATTCCTATGAGTATTGAAAAAACAGGAGCGCCTACAACGGGAAGTCTATGCCCGAGTAGAGTTGCGGGAATTGCGATTAAAACACAAAGCAGTATTCCATAGAATTGTTGCATATTTACCTCCTAACCTTTATTTACTTTTTTATTATAACATATAAATAATAATAATTTATGATATAATAGGCGTAGTAAATAAATAGGAGGAAATTATGTTAAGCGTAAATAATGTAAGTGTAATTTTTCCTGACAAGAAGCTTTTTGATGATGTAAACTTAATTTTCAATGAAGGAAGTTGTTATGGAATCATAGGAGCCAATGGAGCGGGGAAAAGTACTTTTTTAAAAATACTGTCGGGGGAGAAAGAACCGACTACTGGAAGTGTGTCAATTGGAAAAAATCAGAGGATGAGTATATTGAGGCAGGACCATTATGCCTTTGAAGATGAAGTTATTATCGACACTGTAAAGATGGGTAACAAGAAACTATACGATATTGAGAAGGAAAAAGAAGCAATTTATATGAAAGAAGATTTTTCCGATGAAGATGGTATGAGGGCAGCAGAATTAGAAGGAGAATATGCTGAATTAGGCGGATATGAGGCAGAGGCAGAGGCTTCTTCACTTCTTCAAGGCCTGGGAATAGACACTGATATGCACTATAGACTGATGAGTGACTTAACTGAGGGAGAGAAGGTAAAGGTGCTCTTAGCTCAAGCACTTTTTGGCAGACCGGATATAATCTTGTTAGACGAGCCTACAAACGGACTTGATTTAAAGGCTGTGCTTTGGTTACAGGATTTCCTATCGACTTTTGAAGGTATTGTAATAGTAGTATCACACGACAGATATTTTCTAAATGAGGTTTGTACTAATATGGTAGATATAGATTTTGGGAAAATTACTATGTTCGTCGGAAATTACGATTTTTGGTATGAATCCTCACAATTGGCACTAAAGATGGCCAAAGAACAAAATAAGAAAAAAGAAGATAAAATAAAGGAGCTACAGGATTTTATTCAGAGATTCTCTGCAAATAAATCGAAGTCAAAGCAAGCGACATCTAGGAAAAAACTACTAGATAAGATAACACTTGATGATATAAAACCTTCTTCGAGGAGATACCCTTTCGTTGGATTCGAACTCTCTAGAGAACCGGGAAATGAGATCTTAAATGTAGACGGTTTGACATTAAGCGATGGAACAACTCCTTTAGTAAAAGATCTAAGCTTTAGAGTAAATAGGGATGATAAGGTCGCATTTATCGGTAATGAGATTGCAATCACAAAGTTCTTTGAGACTATAAATGGCAATAATAAAGATTACAGCGGTGACTTTGAATGGGGTCAGACAATTACCTCAACCTATTTCCCAAAGGATAACACTGAGTTTTTCGACAAGGAAGGACTTAACCTAATTGATTGGATGAGACAATTTTCAGAGGAACAATCTGAAATTTACCTTAGGGGATTTTTAGGAAAGATGTTATTTTCAGGAGATGAAGTATTAAAGGATTCAAGCGTTTTATCAGGTGGTGAGAAGGTCAGGATGATGTTCTCTAAGATGATGATGACACCTGCAAATATAATAACATTAGACCAACCGACAAATCACTTGGATCTTGAGAGTATAGAGGCTGTAAATAATGGATTGATTACTTTTAAAGGATGTCTTCTGTTTACCTCTCACGATCATCAATTCGTATCATCTATAGCCAATAGGATAATTGAATTTAAAGATGACGGGACATACAGGGATGAAAGCATAGGATTTGATGACTATATAGAGAAGTACCTAGCAAAATAGTTAATAGCTATAAACTAAAAAAATGAGGGCGGGCTTTTGGCTCGCCTTAACTTTCATATTTTTTTAAAATAATGTTTAAGTTAAAAGAAATTAGGTATAATTATAATCTAAGCAAAAAAAAGTTTATAAAAAACTTTTTATTTTTTTTCGAAAAAGTGCTTGACTTACTTTTCGAAAGGTGATAATATATTACTTGTCGTTAAAACGACAGATAAAAACAAGCCAAATAAGACTTGTAAAATGAATCTTGAAAACTAAACAGCAGACATATAAGTTTTAAACATACACCATT
>JASBZE010000070.1 GCA_029983575.1 Peptostreptococcaceae bacterium | reverse complement strand
GTATAGATAATATCAATTTTACAGCGATAATAAATGTATGAGAAAATAATACTAGGGACATTTTCCATTTTTTATTGAAAATGTCCTATTGGAGTATGTGTGAAAAGGTGAAAGAATGAAAAAACATTTAATTGAGTTTATAAATACTTGACCATCTTGCGACGAGTATGGATTGCTTATAGAGAAATTGGGACAAGAGCATTCAGATGTTCTTGATGTGAAAGTATATCAGGCAGGCAAAGATTTTTCTTATCTAAGGAAATATGGAATGATAACTAAAGGAACTATGATTGTAGATCAAAAGAAAAAATATGATAGACTCAGCAAAAAAGTAATCGAAAAAATTATAGGAGATTTAGTGGATTAATAAGAGCTGAATGTGTGCTATAAGTTATTCAAATATTTATTTAGATAAGAATTCATATGATTATAGTTAGGGGGATAGATTTGTTTATTTTTGATTTTTTAGCGGATGTTATAAAAACATCCACTTCAATACTGAATTCAGCTTCGGGATGGCTCATGATAAGTTTTATCATCGCAGGGCTTTTACATAATCTTATTAGTCCTGAAAGGTTTCAAAGGTCTATAGGAAACACTAAGATCTCATCTCTTTTAAAGAGCACGATATCCGGTATGCTACTTCCTATATGCAGTTGTGGGGTTATACCGATTGGAATCAGCATGTACT
The DNA here is from genome assembly GCA_029983575.1 of Peptostreptococcaceae bacterium. Taxonomy (GTDB): domain Bacteria; phylum Bacillota; class Clostridia; order Peptostreptococcales; family Peptostreptococcaceae; genus JASBZE01. Next base: position 8,001 of record JASBZE010000070.1, on the reverse strand, counting down.
ACTCAGGAGCTTACTTGGGTCCAGTGCTTGCGTTTATGACTTCTACGCCGATAATAAATCCCGTCGCTGTAATTCTTAGTTTCGGACTATTAGGTCCGAAAATAACGTTGATTTACGTTATAGCAGGTTTTTTAGTTCCTATGATTGTTGGAATGCTGGGTAATCATCTCAGTGGAAGGGAATTATTTATGCCTGGCTTGGAGGGGCAAACCATAGAATTAGAAGAAGAAAAATTAAGTGTTGGCGAAAAGATAAAAGAGGGAATGATGTGGTCTTTTCAAGAGCTCGCTCCTACAATTAGCAAGTATGTGATTTTAGGAATGTTGATGGCTGGAGCTATAATGACCGTTTTTCCCCATGACCTAATTCAAAAATACCTAGGTAATCCGGGGGTTCTATCACTTGCTAATGTATCCATATTAGCTTGTGTAATGTATGTATGTGCCGTTGGTCATATACCTTTTATAGCAGCCTTGGTTGCAAGTGGTGCATCTCCGGGAATAGCGATAACATTTTTGATAGCCGGTGCTGCAACAAATCTGCCGGAGTTGATTTCAATGTATAAGGTGATTGGAAAGCGAACAGTTTGTATATATTCGTTGACGCTTGTCATATCATCTTGGATAGTTGGTTATATAACGAACAAATTGCTTGGAGGTTCAGCTATGACTGGTCCTTTTGCAAGGGATACATCTGTCAAATTTGCAAATACCATATTATTAAATATACCAGACTTTGCAAAATACATATGTACTATGATTATTTTTATATTGTTTGTTAAGGCGATTTTACCAGAGATAAAAAATTTGATTTCTGGATTGTCGATAAAAAAGACTAATGCGTAGTTTTTCTAATAAGTATTTTTTTTAATAATTAGAATAGGGGATTTTGTTAAGAGTAGTAAATTATGAATAGTAAAAGAGTAGTAAAAATATTAATAGTAGTTATATTAATTGTTATAGGTGCTTTTATATATAAAAACAACAACAAAAAAGAAGTTATAAATAGTGGATATGACAATAGTGATAAGAGAATAGAGATGTTTAAGTCTAAATATAAGAAGGCGAAAATTTTAAAAACTGCCGAGGAAAATCTAACCACTGACGATAATAAAGATCTCGTAATAGTTTTTAATGATTCTGAAGAAGCTAATTACATGGTTACGGTTGTAGACGATGGCAATAACATCTATATCACCCCTAAGACAAGAGCTCCTAGGGAAAATATTGAGATTAAATTTAAAGACATAGATAACAAAAAGCCTATGGAGGCCATAGTATCAGGGTCTAAAAACGGGAATACCGGATATGCAATTTACCGAATAGAAAATAAAAAAATGATTGATTTATTTGGGGAAGGCATGAGGGATTGCTGTTAAAATAAATTTTTTGATGTACTGTATGGAGGGATGAAAGATGAAAGTATCAAAAAAATTATCAGCGCTTGCACTTGTAGGCGTTATGGCAGCTACAATGTTAGCTGGATGTGGCGGAGGAAATGGAGATAAAAAAGAAGAAGCCAAGGCTAAAGACGATTATCAAATCAAGCTTGGATATTATAATTGCGACCATATGACTGCTGCTCCTGTTGCAGAGGCAGCTGGAATTTACAAGGATAATGGTTTAAATGTCACAACTGTTGGTAATGGTAAAGTTCCAGAAGCTATGGCAGCTGGACAGATGGATGCAGGCTATATTGGTACAAAAGGGCTTATGGGTGCCAGCGTAAAGGGTTCTCCTATTGTTGTTGCAGCAAATAACCACTCTGGCGGTTCAGAATACTTAATTGCAGCTAATGATATCAACGACCCTAAGGAATTATTAGGTCAAAAGATAGCTGCTGATCCAGAAAATGACTTCTTATTTAAAGTTAGTTATGGACCAGAAACTGGACTACCTACAGAAAATGCTAAATATCAAATAGTAAATATTGATTCAGATAAAGATAAGTACTTGGCATTAAAAACAGGACAAATAAAGGCATTTACAACTTGTGACCCATGGGGATCAATGGCTGAGTACGAAAAAGTAGGAAAGATAATAGGTACTTCACACTATCACGAAAAATCTAGAGGTAAGAAGTTTAACTGCTGTTCTTTCTCATTGAACAAGAACTTTATAAAAGATCATCCAGAGTTGGCGGAAAAATTAGTAAAGGCTCATACTCAAGCTATTGAGTACATCTATACTAATCCAGTTAAATCAGCTAAAATTTTCGCTAAAGCTTATTCAGTTCCTGAAGACGTAGCTTTAATGACTATTTATAAGAAAACTTGCGGAGAAGGAAGAACTCTAACTTGGGAAATCGGAGACGCTTATAAAAACAATATAGAATTGTACAAAGAAGTAAAGGCTTTAGATCAAATTCCTAAGTATGAAGATGTAGTAAACGAGGATATACTTAAAAAATCAGGAGCAGATGATTTTGATAAGTTTATTAAAGAAAAAGTCGACAAGGTATTTCCTCTAGGAATGAGTTTTGACGATTGGAAAGCAAAAGCTCAAGAAGTAGACGAGAAACTATAAGACAGTGAAGAAATTTCGGATAATTTTTGGATGGACAGCTATAATAGTTGTATCAATTTATCTATTATTTCTTGGACCAACTGAAAAAAAGATCCGTGACATAAGGCTGGGGTATTCTGATGATACATCCAGCTTTGTCATTAATTATATGGAAAAACAGGATTATTTTGAAAAGTCCACTTTAAAGAGAATCATGGAGCCCCAGGCGATTAGAGATTGCTGAGCGGGCACCATGCAGTGGGCTCTGAGTTCAGAGAATATAGATATGGCAATAATTTGTAAAGATGCGGCCGATAAATTTTTGAAAAGAGACGACAATTTTATAAATATGGGACCGCTAGTTAAAAACTCGGATGTAATCTTATTAAAAGACAGATACGAGTCAAATGGAGATTCTAAATCAAACAATGATATGAAATCAAAAGGAGAGTCTAAGTCAAAGGATGATGGAGAATCAGCTAAAGGTACTATTTTTAATAAAACTTCTATAACAAAGGATGATAAATTAAGTGTTAATTCTTATGATGTCAAAAAGATAGGTGTTGTACAGAATAGATTTTATCAGGTTAAATTGGCCAGCGCATATTTTCCAGGTGCTGAGGTGCATCCTTTTATTGGGAATGCTCTAGCCTATGCGCTAGAGAGCTCAAAGGTGGATGCGGTTGTAATTGATGGGCTTAAGGCTTTTAAATTAGACGGAAAGAGGTTGAGCACTTACGACAAAGGAGAATATGTAACTTATGTACTAGTAGTAAATAGGGAATTCTCTAAAACTGATAGCTTTAGAGATTTTGTTAGATTATATAATAAGAGTGTAAAAGAACTTGAAGATAAGGCAAAATACAGGAAGGCCTTGAGTAGTTTCTTTTCAAAATCTTTATCAGACAGTGAATGGACGGAGATTGAATCGTGGAAAATAAAGTATTTAAAAATAAAGACAGAAAGGTAATATCTCCAAACAAACTTAGAGATAGGGTTGGAGGAAAGGCAGTGGAAACGGGTTATAGGATTTTAGTTATCCTCGCTATAGTTTTGGCTTGGTACCTTGGTGCTAAAAAGATAAATAGCTCGCTTTTACTACCTATGCCTAAGGATGTAGCTCATGGATTTATACAGTGTATTACAGATCCGGAGATTGTAAAAAATGTAATGATAACAATGGGTAGGGTCCTTAGAGGATTTATGTATGCCCTTATTTTTGGGCTCCCTTTAGGAATTATCATGGGATTTTCCAAGGGGGTAGAGAAGGCTTTGTCACCGATTGTTGACTCAGCAAGACAGATACCTATAATGTCATGGGTACCACTTACTATAGTATGGTTTGGAATAGGCGATGGGCCTACAGTTTTTCTAATTGGATTTTCGGCTGTGTTTCCAATTATCCTAAATACAATACAAGGAATAAGAAATATTTCTAAGGATTATTATGACGCAGCAAAGAGCATGGGTGCAGGTAGATTAACAATTTTAACTAATATAATAATGCCAGCCGCATTGCCGGATATTTTGACTGGTGCAAGAATCGGTATAGGGGTTGGATGGATGAGCGTTATCTGAGCGGAGTTTATTGCTACGAGTGCCGGGATCGGTTACTCAATGATACAAGCACAAACTATGATGAGAACAGAGTTACTTATAGGTTTGATGCTATTTACAGCTCTAATAGGATTTTTGATAGACAGGGTATTGAAATTTATAAACCAAACTCTATGTAGTTGGAAATTAGGAGAATAAACTATAGAGAGGAAAAGTTATATGAAACTTAGCGTAGATGGAATAAATAAGACCTTTTTTAATAACAAGGTCGAACACAAGGTACTTGAAAATATAAATATTGACATTAAAGAAGGTGAATTTGTATCTCTACTAGGACCTTCAGGCTGTGGTAAAACTACTCTATTAAAAATAATTGGCGGATTTACTAAGCCTGATAGCGGTAGAATTTTAGTTGAGGGAAAGGAAGTTAGTAAACCTGGAGTAGATAGGGCTTTTATATTCCAAAACTATGCCCTATTTCCATGGAAAACTGTGAAGGCAAATGTCGAGTTTCCCATGAAGCAACTTGGAATATCTAAAGAAGAAAGGGAAAAAAGACTTAAGTACCTCTTGGAAATGAGCCACTTAGAGGGAAAGGAAAAGATGTATCCGAATAATTTATCCGGAGGTATGAAACAGAGAGTTGCCCTGATAAGAGCTTTGGCTTGTAATCCTCAGGTGTTATTAATGGATGAACCGCTGGGTGCTGTGGATTATCAGATGAGGCAAAATCTACAAGAGGAACTAGAAAATATTTGGCTTAAAAATGAAATAACGGCAGTAATGGTAACTCATGACGTCGATGAAGCGATATATATGAGTGATAGGGTTATAGTGATGTCTAGAGACAAGGGGAGAATTATAGAAAATTTAAATATCAACCTAGAAAGACCTAGAGATAGGGAATCGATACAGTATAATGAATATAAGAAAAGACTCACTCAGAAACTTTCAGAGTGTTATATAGATGGTATGGTGGAAGGAGTTTAGCGATGGAAAATATAATAAATTGCTTAAATAGAAGCGGATATGACGATCTGCCGAAATTCCAAAAAGACGTGAGAGATACGATACTAAATTTGATGGTAGATAATTCTAGACCGATAACATACGACGAGATAAGATTTAGCTGTGTAAAAAAAGGTATGGATATAGGCCTAGTAAATCTTACACTCAGCAAATTCGATACAGAACAGTATTTTATAGCGGAAGATGAAGAGGTTTTATTTATGTATCCAGTTTCATCATCTCCTACTATGCACAAGGTTACATTAGCGGACGGAAGGTCTTTTTGTGCAATGTGTGCAATTGACGCACTTGGCTCAGTTGTGACCTTTGATCAGGATATAAGTATAAACTCAATGTGTATGATGACTGAGAAACCTATAAATATAAATATAATTGACGGTAGTATTGATTATACCAATGACCCAGAGCTGAGAGTGCTACACGTAAATATTAGCAAATATCAAAATTGGGCTTCATCTTGCTGAAATGATATGAATTTCTTCTGGACGGAGAAAGAATTTGATGATTATATGGAAGAGAGCGCTCAAAAGGAAGTGCTTGGAGATATGATTTACTGCCTTGACTTAGAAGAGGGTCTCAAGGCAGCTGTTGAGCTCTTTTCTTCTCTGAAATATATTAAGAAAGCCAATTAAGAAATATATTAGCATAGTAAATTAATAAATTGAGAGTGCTAACTTGTTAGGTTATATAAATAATATATTTAATTAAAATAAATGGAGGTGGATGATGGTAAACATAGGAATAGACATAGGATCTAGCTGTGCTAAGGTCTGTGTCATGGATGACGACAAAATAAGAGATACATTTATGATACCCACGGGATATAATTCAAAGCTTACGGCAAATGATATTAAAAAAAGGTTGGAAGATGATGGAATAGATATTGAATCGGCAAATATAGTATCTACTGGATATGGAAGAGTTTCTGTACCTTATGCAGATGAGACAATGACAGAAATTACTTGTCATGGAAAGGGAGCTTATTATTTATTTGGCGAGAATGCCACAATAATAGATATAGGGGGACAAGACACAAAAGTTATCTCCTTAAAAAGAGGAAGGGTCATGAAATTTCTTATGAACGATAAATGTTCGGCAGGTACAGGTAAATTTCTAGAGATAATGGCGAACAGATTGGGTCTGACCTTGGATGAGCTTGAGGATATGGCATCTAGAGGAAATGAAACCACCATTAGTTCAATGTGCACGGTTTTTGCAGAGTCGGAGGTTATAAGCTTGATAGGAGTAGGTACACCGAGAGAAGACATTGCTTATGGGGTAATTCATTCCGTAGTTACAAAAGTCGAACAGCTGGCAGCTCAAATTCCGTCAGATAAATATATACTGACCGGGGGATTTTGTGAAAATGAGTATTTTATAGAACAAATGTCAAAAGCTCTCGACGCACCGGTAATATCCAATTCTCAAGCTAGATTTGCTGGAGCAATTGGAGCGGCCGTTTTTGCATCTGAATTAGAGGATGAGTAGATAATTGCAATTAGTTAAAATAAAAATAGAAGAATTTTAATTAAATAAAAGTATAATTTTAATTAAAGAAAAGTATTAATTAAAGAGAATATAGATACTTGTTAAACGGTATAGTTTTTAGTATAAAAAAGATAGGTATAGGAGGAAGATTATGGCAGAAAATTTGAGTTTACCGGAAAAATTCGACCAATATATTGATACGAGAAAACAAGGTTTTATAAGGGCTATGGAGTATAAGAAAAATGGAGGAAAGATAGCTGGGGTACTATGCACATACACCCCACAGGAATTACTAGATGCAGCAGGAATTGGAAATGTCGGGCTATGTGGTACATCAAACGAAACAATTCCCGAAGCTGAGAAAGTTTTGCCAAAAAATCTATGTCCATTGATCAAATCGACTTATGGATTTGCTATGACTGATAAATGCCCTTATACATATTTCTCTGATATAATAATCGGTGAGACTACCTGTGATGGAAAGAAGAAGATGTACGAGTTGCTTGGGGATATAAAGGATGTCCACGTTATGCACCTTCCTCAAGGAAAGGACAGGCCTTATGTATACGACAATTGGTATAATGAGTGTATGTATTTAAAAGATGTTCTCGAAAAGAAATTCGGAGTAGAGATTACAGATGAAAAGCTTAGGGAAGCGGTTAGAAAGAGAAATGAGCTAAGAAAGCTAAACGTAGAATTATACCAACTTCAAAAGAACGTTCCACCTGTTATGAAGGGTACTGATATAATGCTCGCCATGCAAAAAGGAACTTTTGCCTTAGATGTAGATACTCAAATAAATAATATAAAAGAGCTAATAAAAACTTCAAAAGAAAATTACTTTGAAAAGGGTGAAAGACCGGTCTCCAAAAAAGAGAAGAGGATATTGCTCACAGGGTGCCCAACTGGTGGAGTTATAGAAAAAGTCGGAATCGTAATTGAAAGCAATGGAGCAGTAATTGTGTGTAAGGACGACTGTTCAGGCGAGAGGACAAATACACAGATGATCGACGAAAATGCAGAAAATATAATGAGGGCCATTTCAGATAGATATCTAGAGATTAACTGCTCTGTATTTACTCCTAACGAACCTAGAATTGATAATATTTGTGAGCTCATCGACGAGTATAAGGTAGATGGGGTTATTGAAATGGTACTTCAAGCATGCCACACGTTCAATGTTGAGGCTACAAAGGTTGAGAGGGCAGTAGAAGAAATGGGAGTTCCATATCTAAAACTAGAAACAGATTATTCAAAATCTGATAGTGGTCAAATCGAGACTAGAATAGCAGCTTTTATTGAAATGCTTTAAATAATTAAAATGAATTAAACTATAACGAAAATATAAGTATATAAAAAGGCAGCCGTGATATTTTTAATATCTACGGTTGCCTTTTATATACAAATAATATTTTCTTTGGAT
>JASBZE010000069.1 GCA_029983575.1 Peptostreptococcaceae bacterium | reverse complement strand
AGTAAGTAGATAGTAAGTGTGGTTGGTCTCTCAAAGGCTGCCACACCTTTTTTACTTGAACGTATATAATTTGAATTTTCATCAATTCATATTGTTAAACACTTTATTAAAAAGGGTAAAACACTAATATCTAAGGTGATAGGGGGAAGTTTTATGTATATTAAAAGACATCCACAAGCCTGCATTGAAATTAGACACAAGGGGCAGGTTATTTTTATTGATCCAGGTGCATTTGGAATGCCGGATAATATTGAAGAGGCTGATGCGATTTTTGTGACTCATAGCCACTTTGATCACATTGACATAGATAAGGTAAAGAGCTTGGCGACAAAAGGCGGAGTATGTGTATACGGACCTCATGCGCTTTCAGTAGATGCTGACTTTCCAGTATTTGCAGTTAAAGATGGAGATAATTTTTATATAGATGATGTATATGTTGAGATTCTTGGATCTCTTCAAGATGTCACTAGCATCTATGATCCGCCTATCGAGAATGTAGGTTTTTTAATAGATGGTAAATTTTTGCATCCAGGTGATGCCTTGCCTAAGTTTTACGATCTTCCTGTAGTTGCCATTCCCATGGCAGCACCATGGGCTAAAAATTCAGATATCGAAAAATATCTAGCGGATTATAAACCAAAAGGTATTCTCACAGTTCATGACATCACACTTAATGAGCTTGGAGTTGACTTTGCCCTAAAAAATTTAAAGAAGATGGCAGAAAATATTGGCGCGGATTACTATCCTCTCAAAGTAGGCGAAGATATTAATATTTAATAAATAACATATTATATCGAAAAGATATTATCCTTTCTCAATAGATATAGTGAATAAAATTTGCCTAAGCCCAAGGATAATAAGTAATTTTTTCAAACTAAAGCTTAAATAGCGATGATAAATTGAAGTCAGTTTATCAGTATGCTGCAGTGCAGCGGAAAGGAGACATTATGTCAGAAATTAGAAATCAAAAGATGGATCATTTATTAACACCACAGAATTCAGCATTCGTAGTAATTGACTTCCAACCTACTCAAGTTGATTCAATTAAATCAATGGATAAGTCTGAAATGGTAAAAAATATAGTTAAATCAGCAAAAATAGCTAAACTATACGATTTACCGGTGGTTTTGACAACTGTTAACGTATCTAGCGGAAATAATAAACCGACTATCCCAGAATTAAAAGAGGTACTGAGCGATTCAGAAGAGATTGATAGAAGTACAATAAATTCTTGGGAGGATCCAAATTTTAGAAAAGCTGTCGAAGCAACAGGAAAGAAAAAAATAATAATGGCGGCACTTTGGACTGAAGCTTGTCTATCATTTCCAGCATTAGATATGATAAAAGAAGGATATGAGGTATACGCTATTGCTGATGCCGTTGGAGGAACTTCTAAAGAAGCCCATGAACTCGCTTTACGTCGTATGGAACAGGCAGGTGTCAAGCTAATAGGATGGGTACAACTAGCATGTGAATTACAAAGAGACTGGGCAAGAGAAGAAACAGCAGGAAAATTTGCAGAAATTCTATTTAAATAAGAGGTAATATTAATTTGATAAAAACACTTTAAAAAAAAGGTGATTACAAATATAGTAGACCACCATAAGCGTTTTGAATAAATCCTATGCGCCACTTTCAACTATTAAAGTCATTGTTGAGGGTGGCGCACTGATTTTTATTATGATATTTATGGTATAATATATATGGATTTAACCAATTTTTTATGCTGGTTATATAAAATTTACTTGCTATGAAAATAGTTAAGGATTATTTTGCTTTGGAGGAAGTATGGAGAATCTAGAGAGATTTGTCAAAGATATCGTCGTATTTCGTGGTGTCAGTGATGAGACATTAAAAAGGGCATCTAAAAGTGCTAGCCTGTTAAACCTTTCAAAAAATGAAAGACTTTACTCTGATAAACAAGAACTCTCTTACGTTTATTTCGTTGCAGAAGGTAGGGTTACTATATCTAAGTACGGAGAAAACGGAGAGAGCAAGGTAATATTTATCATGAATAAAAACGACATGATAAATCAGCCGATAATGAGGAGAAATACATCGGTGGTAGAGTGTTGGGCTTTTGAGAAGTCAAAGATAATTAGGATTTCTTTTGAGGAATTCGACAAATTGATGGAAAGTGATTACGTGCTTGCCAGAAATTGCATGTTATATATGGAAAACAGGATTAGAAGACTCTACAGACAATTAAAGAATTCCGTTTCTATCAATATAGAAAAAAAGCTTGCAGCGAAGTTGTTTAGACTTGGTTCGATATATGGAACTGGAAGAAATACAAAGATAATTAAAAAGAGACTACACAAGGAGAAAATATCCCAAAAGGATGGTGGAATTACTCCTGGAGAGGATTTTGAAATATATGGCGATTTAATAGATGAATTTTCTAAATTAGATATAAACATTAGTGTCACTAAGTTATCAAAAATGTTGGGCAGCCCTAGAGAAACAGTATCAAGAGCGATGAAGAAATTAAGTAACGAGGGGCTGGTAAAGAGTGAGGGAAGAGAAATTTACGTAAATCTGAAAGGCCTTCAAGAGTTTTTTAAAAGTTAAAATATATTATCAGTTAATATAAGATGGATTTCAATTAATAATAAATATGCGTGCAAGACAGCTAATATTGCGAGTTTGTATATCAATTGATATACAAACTTGCTTTTTTTATCAATAAATAATAAAAAATGTAAGAAAGTGTGATATTTATTACAGTTTTTGTATTGATAAATTGATAACATATATTTAGATGAAATAAGTAATGCCGAATTTAAAATTATATAGTAGTTTTAGATTGGCTAGTTTTTAAATAATAAATGTCAATAGGAGGGTGCTATGAAACTTAAATTAAAAGTTGATGATTTTGACTCAGGGCTAAAAAGGCTGAAAAAAGATTACAGGATTTTTGCTCCAAAGAGATTTGAAAAAATGGGTACCTATTCAGATACCGATGTCATCAGATATGGTGAGATCAGTAGCTTTGAAGAGATGGTACTTGATGAGAAGTCTGATTTTTCGCCAAAGGAGACAATGCTACCAATTAATCAGGTGCTGTTTTACTTTACAGAAGAGGAGTACAGGGAGACTAGCGAGAAGAAAAAACCAGTTCTTGTATTTCTTAGAGCCTGTGATTTAAACGGTGTGAAAAGGGTTGACCAGATTTACCTAAATAATGGAATAGAAGAGGACTACTATTACAATAGAGTAAGAAATAATGTAAAATTCGTCCTCATAGGATGTCCAGAAACTTTTAGAAATTGTTTCTGTGTAAGTATGGATTCAAATAAGGCAGATAACTACGACATAGGTATGAATGTCAGGGGAAAAGACATATATTTAGATATAAAAGATGATGGTCTAAACGCATGGAAAGACTTGGATTTTGAAGAGGTAGATTTTGAGGTAGATTACGTCAAAGAAAATAAATTTGAGGTAGATGTACCTGAAAAAGTTGACTTCAACTATATTAAAGATCACGAGATGTGGGATGAGTATGACTCTAGGTGTATAGCTTGCGGTAGATGCAATTTTTCATGTCCAACTTGTACTTGTTTTAACATGCAGGATATATTTTACAGAGAAAATAAGAACGTCGGTGAGAGAAGAAGGGTGTGGGCTTCATGTCAAGTTGAGGGCTACACTTCAATAGCGGGCGGCCATTCATTCAGAGATAAGCAAGGTCAGAGGATGAGATTTAAGACTATGCATAAGATTCACGACTTCAAAGAGAGGTTTGGATATAATATGTGCACTGGTTGTGGTAGATGCGATGATCAATGTCCACAGTACATTTCATTTTCAACGTCAATAGATAAGGTTTCAAAGGCTATGAGAGAAAGGGAGGAAGAAAATGTGTAATTGCAATAATCCATATGTTCCAAAACAGGCAGAAATTCTTGAAATAACAAAGCACACTGCCAACGAATGGACTTTCAGAACTAAGGTAGATACCGATGGAGTTAAACCGGGTCAGTTCTATGAGATATCTCTTCCAAAGTTTGGAGAATCTCCTATATCCGTATCTGGAATAGGTGATGACTATGTAGACTTCACTATAAGAAACGTAGGTAAGGTAACTAGTGAGTTATTTTTATACGGACCTGGAGATAATTTATTGGTGAGAGGACCTTATGGAAATGGGTTTGATATAGATAAATACATTGGCAGAGATTTGGTTGTAGTAGCTGGAGGAAGTGCATTAGCTCCTGTTATAGGGATAATTCAGTACGCATACAATAATCCAGAGGACTTTAAATCTTTCAAGCTAATCGTAGGGTTTAAATCGCCAAATGACGTCTTATTTGCAAAGGACTTAAAAAAGTGGACTGAAAAACTAGATATTCTAGTGACAGTAGATGGAGCTGAGGAAGGTTACACGGGAAATGTTGGTTTGGTAACAAAGTATATTCCAGAACTTAAATTCGACGATATGGACGGAGTTTCAGCGGTTGTTGTCGGACCACCGATGATGATGAAATTTTCTGTTGCAGAGTTTCAGAAATTAAACCTAAAGGATGAAAATATTTGGGTTTCTTATGAAAGAAGGATGAACTGCGGTATAGGTAAGTGTGGTCATTGTAAGATGGATTCATCTTATGTATGTCTTGATGGACCGGTATTTAACTACGAGTTCGCTAAGAAGAGCGCCGATTAATTCTATATTATTAAGATACCGCAAAGAATAGACGATCAGTAAATGATAGGAGGAAGCTATGATTAGAGATTTAAATACAAAAAAAGTAATCAAAAATGCTTTTAGGATAGTTAAACAAAAATATATGACATCTCTAAGGGTTAGGGTTCCAGGAGGACTTATAGATCCTGAGAGTTTGATGGTAGTGTCAAAGATAGCGTCTGAGTACGGAAACGGTCAGATTCATATGACAACTAGGCAAGGTTTTGAGATATTGGGTATAGACATGGAGGATATGCCAGCTGTAAACGAGATGATTCAGCCGGTCATCGACAATCTTGACGTAAATCAAGAGAGAAGAAGAACTGGTTACGATGCAGCAGGTACTAGAAATATTGCGGCTTGTATCGGAAATAAAGTCTGTCCAAAGGCTCAGTACAATACTACCGAGTTTGCTAAGAGGATAGAAAAATCAATTTTCCCTCATGATCTTCATTTTAAGGTAGCTCTTACTGGATGTCCAAATGACTGTATAAAGGCAAGGATGCATGACTTTGGTATAGTAGGTATGTGTCTGCCTGTATATGATATGGAGAGATGCGTAAATTGTGGCGCTTGCGTAAAAAAATGTAGACAGATGAGTGTAGAGGCTCTTTCTATAGAAAACAACAAAATAGTTAGGGATGAAAACAAGTGCATCGGTTGTGGAGAGTGCGTTTTAAACTGTCCTATGTCTTCTTGGACCAGAAGCCCTAAGAAGTATTACAAACTTATGATAATGGGTAGAACGGGAAAGAGAAATCCAAGGCTTGCAGAAGATTGGTTTAAGTGGATAGACGAAGATAGCATAGTTAAGATTATAGAAAACACCTATGCCTATGTAGATAAATACATTAGTCCTACAGCTCCTAACAGAAAGGAACACATAGGATATATAGTCGATAGGACGGGATTTGAAGAGTACAGGAAATGGGCTCTTGAAGGCGTTGAACTACCACTTGAATGTGTTGAAACACCTCATATGTACTGGGGAGGTCCTAAGTATCATAGATACGGTTAAATGCGATTTGTTTTAAAAGGAGAGGAATAATAAAATGTACGATGAAACTATTGGAAAAATAACTACGGCATCGCAAAATAAGGTAAAATTACTTAAATCTGGAATAGGTAAGTATTTAATATCATCTGCTTATGCAGGATTTTTCGTAGGCCTAGGAATACTTTTGATATTTACAATTGGAGGTATAATGACAGCAGCAGGAAGCCCTGCAACAAAGATTCTCATGGGAGTATCTTTCGCCATCGCCTTGTCCTTGGTAATATTTGCCGGAAGCGAGTTATTTACCGGAAACAATATGGTCATGACAGTTGGAGTGCTCAACAAAGGCGTCACAGTTATGGATCTAGTAAAGATCTGGATAATGTCATATATTGGAAATCTACTTGGAGCATTAATACTTGGATTTCTTTTTGCTCACTCAGGTCTTGTAAATGGACCAGTTGCAGAGTTTTTCCAGAAAACTGCCATTGCTAAGGCTACGGCTCCTGGAATCGAGTTATTTATAAGAGGAATACTGTGTAACGTACTTGTGTGTCTAGCTGTCTTAATGTCTTTTAGGACTCAAGATGATACGGCAAAACTATTACTTATATTTATGTGCTTGTTCGCCTTTATAACTACTGGGTTTGAGCATAGTATAGCGAATATGACTATATATGCGGTAGGTCTTTTTTCAGATGCCATTAATGGTGTAGGAATCACTCAATTTGTCGCAAACTTAGTTCCAGTCACAATTGGAAATATAGTTGGAGGGGCAGTAGTTCTAGGACTAGGAATATTTAATTTGAAAAGTTCAAAGAGCAAGGAAGCTTAAGATTATAAAAACTACAATAAAAATTAACTAGATTTTATAATGGCGACTTTATTGTATAGAAAAAGGGGATGATCGTTTTGATCAATCCCCTTAATTTATACGAGTTATATGGTTATTCAGCAGTAGCCCCTCCACAACTGGATCCACTGCCGGCGGTACATCCAAAACAGTGCTTGCCTGTTTTTATTCTCCTAACATCTAGTTCTCCTTTTGCTAAATCGAATATATTGTTTATGCCTTCCATTTTTAAATCGACTGCCTGATTGAAATCACAGTCATACAGAGAACCATCCCAACCTACTGAGATTTGATCTCTACACATTATACCTTCAACGGTAGCTGGGTTGAAAGCATAGTAAAGAGTATGCATATACTGATCTAATATTTTATGAGAATCTAAAAAATCTCCAAAACGACCGACTGGATTGTTAGTTATAGTGTATAGATTGTTAAATACTACTCCAAAATCATCATACAATCTCTCCTTGTATAGGGCTTGCATAGCCTCTTGAGTAGGAGGTAAAAATGCTCCATTTGGATTGTACACTACATCTAAAATCAAATCATCATTCTTTCCATATCCCTTTGAATTTAGGATTTTTAAAACTTCCATAGACTTCATAAAAACTCCATCACCCCTTTGGGCATCCGTATTTTTCTTAGAATAAAAAGGAATGGAACAAACTATATTTACCTTGTTTTCAACGTATTTATCTATAAGGTGCTCATACTTGCTAGACAGGAGTACGACTAGATTCGTTCTGACAATTACTTTCTCAGCGATTTTTGAACTCTCCTCTAAAAACCACTCAAAGTCTGGATTCATCTCAGGAGCCCCTCCTGTAATATCCATAACCTTAAAACCGTACTTTTTAAAAACTTCAAGACATGCCTCGAGAACATCTTTTGACATAATCTCAGTACGCATTGGACCAGCTTCGACGTGACAGTGCTTGCACTCTAGGTTACAAAGTTTCCCTACATTTACTTGGAGAGTAGTGAGGGAGTCATAGGTATGTAGAAACCTCTCATTCTCTACCATAGAGTCAAAATCAGGTATCGAAGCCTTTTTATTTAATTCATCAACCTTCATCTTTTCAAACCTTTCTCATTATTTAATCTATATTTTTAAAAATGGACTTACTTCATTGTCAACTTGTCTGAAATATTTTTGCTCTGAACACCAAACGCTAATGTAGCTCCTGCCTTAATTGCTGCAGCAACATGGATTGCCTCCATTATCTGATCTTGATCACAGCCGTGGCTAAGTGTTGCATTTGTATATGCATCTATACAATATGGACATTGAACGGTATGTGCAACAGCTAGAGCTATTAGAGCTTTTTCCCTTGCTGTAAGAGCTCCTTCAGAGAATACCTCACCGTAATAAGCCATAAATTTTTCCCATAGTTTAGGTGCATCCTCACCGATTATACCTTCTCCGAACTTTTCTAAATCTTCCTTACTAAAATAATTTTCCATAGTTTACCTCCAAAATCCTAGTTTAATTAATTTCTAAGCAGTAAATTTAATTTGTTTACTAAAAGCTAACTTTAACAAAAATAGAGCGAAGTAGTCAATCACCTAAATAGTAATATTATAAACTAATGCTACTTATGAAATATTATTGCTTCATTAATTATATGATATCACTTAATACTATATTCTAAAATGATAAATTTTAGTTATTTAAAAAAGCTATAGAGATGATTCAACTATAGCTTTTATATATAGATATATTTGTCGACAGAAATATTTCTATAGTTTCTTATGTCCTTTAAAAACTGTGTCCTAAGTATTTGAACTGTGTGATAGACTTATTTTCTTTATTAGGCACCCTTTTAAATATAAAATAGTGATCCTTTCCATCTTTAGAATTTTTTCCATTTAATCTAAAATACTCACGATGTGTTGAGTCCATATGATGAAGTATATCATCAGTCAAGAAGGTAAGGGGGACGCTGATATCGGAAAACCTGTAAAAATCCTCCTCAAACCTCTTGTAGTTATTAGAAAAATAGTCAAATTGAAGGCTGTTTTTCTCTAATTCTTCCATATTATCCCCTCCAAAATCAAAAAACATAATCCAAATTCAAAACCGCAATACTAGTGTAAACTAAAAAATCCGAAAAAGCAATACTAGTCCTATTCTTTTAAAAACGTGCAAACAAAAATCAAAAAAACTGTATTTTTTTGTGGTAGGTGTAACATATGTCTTGACAACTAAGAGAAAAGTATTGACATGGTAAAAACTCAGATTGAGAAATTATAATAAAAATG
>JASBZE010000068.1 GCA_029983575.1 Peptostreptococcaceae bacterium | reverse complement strand
TGATATAGACTATTAATCGATAACTAAATTACCTATTAAAAAATCCTCTTGACGCTTTTCTATCCGAACTGAACGTATTTTATTAAGCAAGTCTTCTTCTGATTTTACGGCAACTTTTATATAATTACCTGAATGACCTACATACATATTGTCGACCTCTTCTTCAAAGAGTACATCAAATTCAAGACCGATCATATCATCTAAAAATTTCACTTTGTTTTCCCGAGCTATTTTTAACAATGTATCACTTCTCATCTGTTTGACTTGTGGAGATACTTGGGTCTCCATTTTCGCAGCTGGAGTTCCTTTTCTTGGAGAATATTTAAATACGTGCATATCTGTTAGTCTAATCCTCCTCAAGAAAGATACTGTCTCCATAAATTCGATATCCGTCTCGCCTGGAAAACCGACGATCACATCGGTGGTAAGCGCTACGTGAGGGAAGTTTTCCCTTATTTTTTCTACGGCTTTTTCGTATTCTGATGTTGTGTATCTTCTGTTCATTCTCTTTAAAACACCATCAGAACCTGATTGAAGGCTTAAATGAAAATGTGGGGCCAGCTTATCTATTTCCTTTAACTTTTCGATGAATTCATCTGTAAATAATACGGGTTCAACTGAACTAAGCCTTATTCTCTTTACATCTTCAATTTCGTTAACGGCCTTTAAAACATCTAAAAGACCGACTCTTTCATCTTTTAGATCCTTTCCATAAGATGCTACGTGAATGCCCGTCAACACCACTTCTTTAAATCCTATGCTTGATAATGATGTTATCTCATCTATTATATCCTGTAGATCTCTACTTCTAACCCTGCCTCTAGCATAAGGAATTATACAGTAACTACAATATCTATCGCATCCATCTTGTATCTTTATAAAAGCCCTGGTCCTTCCATTTGTTTGGGATATTTCTATCTTCTCAAATTCTCTGACCTTCATTATATCGTCTACAGTTGACACCTTGTCTTCATGAGTCAGAGTATCGATATAATCGGCTATTTTAATTCTGTCCTGGGTTCCCATAACTAGGTTTACGCCTTCTATGTCGAGAATTTCCTCTGGGGATACCTGTGAGTAACAACCGACAACAGCAACTCTCGCATTTGGATTTATCTTCTTTATCCTTCTAATATATTGCCTTGATTTTCTATCGCTCATATGAGTAACAGTGCAAGTATTTATCACATATACATCTGCATATTCCTCACTGCTTACATTTTCATAACCCTTTTTTTCAAAAGTTTCGATCATTGCTTCGGTCTCATATTGATTTACCTTGCAACCTAGGGTATAAAATGCTACCTTTTTCAAATTTCCTCCTCCATTTCCGATTCGTATATTATTATGCTGGCTAAATAAATACCAGCGGTCTCAGTTCTAAGTATTCTATTTCCAAAGGTCACAGTCTCATTTCCGTTACTTAGTACCTTATTTATCTCATCCTTTGAAAATCCACCTTCTGGACCTATAAAAAATCCAATCCTAGGATTTTTAAGGTTATCTCTTAGGGCCAACTCCTTAGATATTTCTTTTAACTGTGCTTTAATGGTGACATTTCGTTCTTCCTCGTATGGAAAAATATTAAAGTCATTTACATTCATATCTTCGAGTGCTTCGTCAAATTTGAGCGGCCCCCTAACTTTGGGAATTATACCCCTTTTTGATTGTTTAGAAGCTTCATAGGCGATTTTTTGCCATCTTTCTATTTTTTTATCGCTTTTTTTATCTATTTTAGAAACCGATCTGTCCGTATCGACAAGTACTATTTCACTTACGCCAATCTCAGTCAACTTTTGAACGATTAGGTCTGTTTTTTGGCCCTTTGGTATGCCTTGATATGCAATGACATTTACTTTGGGCTCCCTGGTTATACTTACATTTTCAAGTATGTCAGCCCTAACTTCAACCTTGCTTTCATCGGTGATTTCACATATATACTCATTATCCATACCGTCACAGACTTCAATTTCATCGCCGACTTTTAATCTCAAAACCGAAGTTATGTGTTTTACGTCCTCGCCGTTTATTATTACTTCTTTATTTTCTAAATCAATATGTGAGCTATCAACAAAAAATCTATCCATCATCCACCTCGCGACCTTTTTCATATTTCACCACCCATTTCTTTTTATGAGCAAGTTTTTAATATAGCTGAATTTTTTAAGTCAGTTTAAAATCTACTTTAGCCTTGATTCGATAGCTACCCATTCTCCTCTTTCCATGACGTTTACTATCTCAAAACCATCTTCTTTAAGCTTATTTAGAACTTGATCTCTCTTTTCTCTAATTATTCCTGAAGCGATAAAAGTACCGCCTTTTTTCAATATTTTCGGCATATCTTCGCATAAAACCATAATAATTTCAGCGATGATATTACTAACAACTATATCTGCCTCTGAAACCTCAATATCGTCAGCTAAGTTTCCGTGATACACTGAAATCTTGTCCTCTAAGTGATTTAATTTTATATTGCTTTTTGCAGCACTAACGGCAACCTCATCTAAATCAGTGGCAATTACCCTCTTTGCGCCCAGTTTTCCGGCACATATAGCCAAAATTCCAGAACCGGTACCTATATCTATTATTTCCTTGTCGCTTATATCGTGATTTTCGATAATTTCTATACACATTGAAGTTGTTTCGTGAGTGCCAGTACCGAAAGCCATACCGGGATCGAGTTCAACTTTTAACTCGCCAGGGGAGAGTTCGTAGTCCTCCCATGTAGGTACTACGACAATTTTTTCTCCTATTTTAAAAGGCTTATAATATTGCTTCCAGTTGTTGGCCCAGTCGTTTTCGTTTACTTCTTCTGTGATAAATTCTCCCTTGCCAATATCTATTCCTATATCTTTTAGGCTTAAAATTCTCTCTTTAACCTCGTTAATTATATTGTCAAAGTCTTTTTCCTCAGAAAAATATGTATATATGTGTACGTCTGTTCCATTTCCCTTGTTTAAAACCTCCTCTTCAACAAAATCCCAATCAGTTGGAGATTTTTCTTGGAATTGGTAGTCCTTTGGGTCCATAATTTCTATACCACCGGCACCATTAGAAAACATGATGTCGCTAATTGGCTCAACAGCCTCAGTTGTAGTTACTACACCAAATTTAATCCATTTATCGCTCATAAAATCCTCCTAATTAAATTTATATCCATTCTTTATATTTTACCATATTTAATAAATTTAGCTTCGTTTTTCTGCTAAAATCATAAACATTTATATGCGTTACTTTGTAAAATTAGGGTATAATATATCTAATACAACTGCCCTATCTTTGAACGGATCATGTCCCCCAGGCATGATTTGGATAGGGCAGCCCTTTATAACTAGTAGTGCTTAGCTCCCATTAGATGGGGGCTAAGTCATTTTTGAAAATAAAGTTAATATGATTTTTGATAACAGATTAAATATATATTTTAAGAAGATAGTCAATACGATAATTAATACAGATAATAATTTTTTAAAGGAGGGTTTAGAAATGTCTTTAAAAATTAAACAGGGTGATATCACTAAGATGAATGTTGATGCAATTGTAAACGCAGCAAATTCTTCTTTACTAGGCGGAGGAGGAGTAGATGGTGCCATACACCGAGCTGCTGGTCCAAAGCTATTGGAGGAGTGTAGGATTTTAGGCGGTTGTAAGACAGGAGATGCAAAGATAACGAAGGCCTATAATCTACCTGCGAAATTTGTTATTCATACTGTAGGACCTGTGTGGAGTGGTGGGAATCACAACGAAAGGGAAAACTTGATTTCATGTTATAAAAGATCGCTCGAGCTGGCTAGAGAACACAATTGTAATTCGGTCGCATTTCCTGTAATTTCTTCTGGAGTTTACGGCTATCCAAAAGAAGATGCAATTAGGATTGCAGTTGAGACAATAGAGGAATTTATAAAGGGTAGCGATATGAAAGTTTATATAATGATATTTGATGAGGATGCTGTTCGAATAAGTAAAAAACTTTTTGAAAATTTGGTATAGAGTAACTATTTGTGATAAAATAATATTAGTGGTTCGAGTCTCAAAAAGAGGCAGAGAACAAAAAACGTATGGATTTAATGAGGTATTAATAATCTAAAGAAGATTAAATCTAAGGATGATTAAATTTAAAGAAGTTAAATTTACGAGGAGGTAATATTATGGACTGTATTTTTTGTAAAATAATAAATGGAGAGATTCCTTCAAGTTTTGTCTATGAAGATGAAAATGTAGTTGCTTTTGAGGATTTAAATCCGATGGCTCCAGAGCATATTTTGGTAATTCCAAAGAAACACTACGCATCTCTAAATGATATTCCAGAAGATGAGATGGGGATAATTTCAGATATTCATAAGGCGATTCAAAATATAGCTAAACAGAGAGGTTTTGACAAGGCTGGATACAGGGTGGTAAACAACTGTGGTTCAGATGGAGGACAAGAGGTATTTCACATCCATTTCCACGTTTTAGCTGGAAAGACGCTAGGTCCTATTTGCTAATATTAGAAAATAGGTTAAGTCAGTATTTGGCTGGTATTAGATTTTATCAATAATTGATTTAAGTATTATTGTTTTTTATTAAAACTTGTCAAATCTAAGTATGAATTTGTTTAAAAGTATTGATAAAACTCTTGAGTTAGTATATAATATACAACGTATTGAAGGTATTATTTAATTCAAATCAATTCTGCGATGACCGGCGTGATCGCACAATCGGAGGGAGGGAAGAAGGATGTCAGAAGTAAGAGTAAGAGAAAACGAGTCACTAGACAGTGCACTTAGAAGATTTAAGCGTCAATGCGCTATGTCTGGCATAATGTCAGAAGTTAGAAAAAGAGAACACTATGATAAACCAAGTGTTAAGCGTAAGAAGAAAGCTGAAGCAGCTAGAAGAAAAAACGCTAAAAGATAGTTAACGAAGAGGTGAGGGAATGTCCCTTAAAGAAAGATTACAAGAAGACTTAAAGTCTTCGATGAAAAACAAAGATACTGTTAGAAAATCCGTTGTGACTTTGGTTAGAGCGGCGATTAAACAGGTAGAAGTCGACACAAGAGTAGAGCTTGATGACGATGCTGTAATGGATATAATCTCTAAACAACTTAAGCAGAGAAATGATTCTCTAGCTGAGTTTGAAAAAGCCGGTAGAGATGATTTAGTTGAACAAACAAAATCAGAAATTACTATTCTAAAAGAGTACCTACCTCAGCAATTGAGTGAAGAAGAATTGGAAAAAATAGTACTTGAAACTATATCAGAGTTGAATGCAAGTTCGATGAAGGATATGTGTGCAGTTATGTCTGCCCTTAAAGAAAAAACTAGAGGGAGAGCAGACGGAAAACTTACCTCAACATTGGTAAGAAAGCATTTAAAATAAAAAATAATACTTTTATACAGACCACTGATTAAATTCAGTGGTTTTTTCTTTGTTTTCCATTGATATTTTTTCTTTGTTATTTATTGTGATATAATATTAATTGTGAAGAAATGGAGGGATTTATATCAACGAAATTAAAAGAAACTCCCGTCAGTCCTTGTTTTTAGAGGAACATGACGAGGTTATAATAGATGATGAAAATAGGTCGATAACGATTAAAGGGCTAAAAAATTTCAATCCAAAACATATTTTCGAGTGCGGCCAGTGTTTTAGGTGGGATCCTGAAGAGGATGGCTCTTATACGGGGATTGCATTTGGCAAGGTCCTAAATGTGTCAAAAGTGGATGATTTGGTAGTATTTAAGAATACAAATTTTGAAGATTTTAAAAATATTTGGGTGGAGTATTTTGATTTGAATAGGAGATACTCTGAGATAAAGGAGATGCTTTCAAAAAAAGACAAGTACCTAAATGAAGCAGTTAAGTTTGGCGATGGAATCAGGATTCTTAAGCAGGATGGTTGGGAGATGTTAATTTCCTTTATCATTTCAGCAAATAATAGGATTCCGATGATTAAAAGAGTTATTGATACCCTCTCAAAAAAATACGGGGTCTTTGTCCAAAATTATAACGGTAAGGATTTTTACAGCTTTCCTAGTCCAATAGCCTTTGCTGAAACTCACATGCAGGAGATAAGGGCTTGTTCTACCGGATTTAGGGATAAATATATAAAGAAAACATCTGAAGCTGTTATTCTAGAAGATTTTGAGGTAAACTCTCTAAGAGAGGTAAGTGGGGATGAGTGTAGAAAAAAACTGATGAGCTATTCAGGTGTCGGGGCTAAGGTTGCCGATTGCATAGCACTTTTCGGCATGCAAAAGTATGATTCTTTTCCTGTTGACGTGTGGGTAAAGAGAGTTATGCAGGAGTTTTACAACGCTCAAGATATGAGCTTGCCAAAGATGAGGAAGTTTGGCGTCGAACTTTTTGGAAAAGATGCAGGTTTTGCTCAGCAGTACTTATTTTATTACGTTAGAGAAAATCAAATCGGCAAGTAAATAATCACAATAGGCGATTTTGAAAAACATATAAGAGATAACGAATAAATTAGATAAATATATGAGATTAAACAATCATAAATATTAAATATATGAAAGAGGTGTTGGTTATGAAATTAAGGCCATTAGGCGATAGGGTAGTTATAAAGAAGGTTCAGGCAGAAGAAAAAACTCACGGAGGTATAATTATACCTGGGGTAAAAAGCTATACGAATGTAGGTGAGGTAATTGAAGTAGGACCAGGAGGAATGGTAGGAGGTAACGAGGTAATAATGACTGTTGCAAAGGGCGACAAGGTTATTTATGATGGTATTGCTCCGATTGAGTATAAACTTGACGGAGAAGATTTGATGATACTCAGCATGGATCAGATATTGGCTGTTCTTGAAGATTAGTTGTCAGTTAATTAAGTTTTAATTGGCGGCAGTTCTTGAAGTTTAGTTTTCAGTTACTAAAGATTAATTGGAAGCTGCTGAAGATTATATCGTAGTTATCAAATATAAAAAAATAAATTTGCATGTTAATCGAACACGAGTAAATAGATTATTGAAATGGAGGAAATTATGGCAAAGGAAATAAAATTTGCGACAGATGCGAGAAATGCCCTAGAAGAGGGTGTAAATAAATTGGCGAATACGGTCAAGGTAACTCTTGGACCTAAGGGAAGAAATGTTATTTTAGAAAAAAAATTTGGCGCTCCTTTAATCACTAACGACGGCGTGACTATTGCAAGGGAAATTGAGCTTGAAGATAGGTTTGAAGATATGGGAGCTCAGCTTGTAAGGGAAGTAGCAACTAAAACTAATGACGTAGCAGGTGATGGTACTACAACAGCTACTGTTTTAGCTCAAGCGATTATAAGGGAAGGACTAAAAAATGTAACTGCTGGTTCAAATCCTGTATTGCTTGGAAGGGGAATTAATAAGGCGGTAGAAGTAGCGGTAAATAGTATTCACGACTCAGCAAAGATAGTAGAAACTAAGGAAGCTATTAGTCAAGTAGCGTCGATTTCTGCTGGAGATGACGAGGTCGGAAAGCTAATTGCAGAAGCTATGGAAATAGTTGGAAAAGATGGTGTCATAACCGTAGAGGAGTCAAAAACAATGGAGACAGAGCTTCAAGCAGTAGAAGGGATGCAATTTGACAGAGGATTTTTATCAGCTTATATGATTACAGATGTAGATAAGATGGAAGCAGTTCTTGACGATCCATATATATTGGTTACTGATAAGAAGATCTCAAATATTAAAGACTTACTTCCTATACTTGAGCAGATAGTTCAACAAGGAAGAAAACTTCTTATAATTGCAGAAGATGTAGAGGGTGAAGCACTTTCTACTCTAGTTGTAAATAAGTTGAGGGGTACTTTTGAGGTCGTAGCCGTTAAAGCCCCTGGTTTTGGAGACAGAAGAAAAGAAATGCTAAAGGATATAGCAGTTCTAACTGGAGCTACACTTATTAGCGACGAATTAGGATATGATTTAAAAGAAGCTACTACAGCACTTCTTGGTAGAGCTAGTTCGGCTAAGGTTACAAAAGAGGATACTGTCATTGTAAATGGAGCTGGACAAAAGAGAGATATAGATGAGAGAATTTCACAGATAAAATACCAAATTGAAAATACTACATCTGATTTTGATAGAGAGAAACTTTCTGAGAGGCTTGCTAAATTGTCTGGAGGAGTTGCAGTGGTAATGGTTGGTGCTGCTACCGAAGTTGAGATGAAAGAGAGAAAACTAAGGATAGAGGATGCCCTAAACGCTACAAAGGCCGCTGTTGAGGAAGGGATAGTAGCTGGAGGAGGTTCCGCATTTATAAATGCCATACCTCAAGTTGAATCTCTAATAGATACATTGGATGGAGAAGAAAAATTAGGTGCGCAGATAATAAGAAGGGCCTTAGAGGAGCCATTAAAACAGATTGCTAAAAATGCCGGCTTAGAGGGTGCAGTTATTATTCAAAATGTACTAAGTGCCGATGAAAAAATAGGATTTGATGCTCTAAATGAAAAATACGTAGACATGATAGAGGCGGGAATAGTCGATCCTACAAAGGTTAGTAGAAGTGCACTTCAAAATGCAGCGTCAATATCCAAGGTATTTTTGACAACAGAGGCGGCAGTTGCCGATATAACGAGCGAAAGTGACGATATGCCATTAGGTGGCAATATGCCGGGTATGATGTAATAAAAAAATCTGCAAATTATGATGTAATAAAAAGTCGCAACTATGATGCAATAAAGAAGTCGCAAATTATGATGCGATAAAAAGTTGCAAATATAGTTTATAAAGTATTTGGTGCTGATAAGAAAAATTTGGTTGTATAATATATAGCGTTGATGAGAAAAATTTAAGTCTAAAGATACACAGTTTTTCTCTCAACGCTTTTTTTACGTAAAAAATGGGTTATTATAAAAAATTTATTAATAAATATAGTTATGCGTTTTTAAATAAATATATATTTAGAACTTATACTCATATATATATATATA
>JASBZE010000067.1 GCA_029983575.1 Peptostreptococcaceae bacterium | reverse complement strand
CTTAAGTCTGTATAGATTTAAGAAATCTACAGGACTAGTCTTTGCGAACTTATTAAAAAGGCTACATGCCTTTGACTTACTAACATTTCCCTTTTTTGCTATGTCTTCCAAGCTAAGTTTCTCCATGTAATTGTTGTAAATATAATCGGCCATCTTTCTGTAAATAAAATTGTCCGCAGATATAGGAGCTTCTCTACTATCCCTTTCATAATAGTTGTAAATCTTTTGCATCAATAAATGGACTATTCCCACTACGGCCAACTCGTAAGCCGGTTGCTTTTTATCCGTGATATCTCTGATCGCACTTAACAAATTTCCAACCTCATCCGTAATAGGCGCACCATTTTCTAAAATAATATGCGAAAATTTTTCATCTGTTATCATAGGGTTTAAATATCTTTTATTTATATCTTCATCTCTCGTAAAAAGTTTTTTAGATATCTCATACCTATAAATCTCTGCATCAAAATCATCAGCGTTAATGCTATGAATAACCCTGCTGTTCACTATGCATATATCTCCAGCATTTATTTCATATTCATCTCCGTCTATCTGACAAATTATTATTCCTTTTTTTACTTCAATCACTTCCATCCTATCATGCCAATGAGCTATTCTATTATCTATTGATTGAGAAAGCCCTGCACCTGATATTAATTCCATTATAAACACCCCTGTCATATCGTACTAGTTTTAAGCTTAATTATGCTATTAATTTATTAATTATTATACTATAATATTATCATAGAATGAATGAGAAGTAAATATTCTATATACAATTGATAAAATATAATATAATTTTAAGGAGGAATACTATGAGAAGTATTACAAGTTTTGACATTCAGTATGCACACAGATTTTTTGGATTTGCTGGTGAGGCAGCATATCTACATGGACATACAGGAACTTTGACAATAGAAGTTGAAGACTCTGTAAATATGGGTGTAAACATGGTATTTCCATGTAATGAAATAAAGAAAACTGCATGGGACGTTATGAAAAACTTCGACCATGCTCTAGTTCTAAGAGAGGATGACCCAATCCTTCCCGCTATATTAAAAGTATATGAAGAACAAGGTATAAAAGACGGTACACCAACTAATACTATGAAAGGTGAAGCTTTTAAAACTGATCTAGCTACAGCATATCCAGAATGTAGATTAGTAGTCACTAAAGAAACACTTACAACTGAAGGTATGATTAAGATAGTTTACGATTTATTAAAAGATAAGCTAAACATAGCTAAGATAACTTTCACTAGTGGTGACAATGCTGCTTCTGAAGAATTCGAAGTAAAGGGAACTCAAGACAGATGTCCTGTTTGTGGAGTTGAATTAGTTGACGGAGTATGCCCTAAGTGTGGATACAAAAAATAATAAACTAACTACACCTCTAGCTAAATGCTAGAAACAGCTAATTACTTAAAAAGGCTAGCTCGATTGGGCTAGTCTTTTTTGTTTACATATAAAACAATTTACAGAAATATAGATATACAAGCGAGCAATTACTGAATATATCTTGTTTTAAATACACTACTGCCATAAATTAAATACACTACTATTATAAATATATTATTACATAGACAAATGACTGTATTTAATTATCATCGATGTAGTAGTTGTGTCTGATTTACTGCTTCCACCTATGTATCCCAGGTACATATATACACCCCAAACTATTGCAATAATAACGATCTTTAATACCTGACTCAACCTTTTTTCTCTCATCACGAGTATAGTAATAGGTACCGGAAACATAAAAATCCAGCCCAAAATCCATGCCCAAATCATACCCCTCTTCTTTGGCTTTTGTGGCTCCTGATATGATTGTTTACCATATGTTCTTGAGTTAGAACCATTTAAATTATTTTGATTATAACCACATTCTGGGCAAGACTTAGTATAATAAGAAGTACCACAACGAGGACAGTGCTTTTCCTCCGCTCCAACCCTTACTCCACAATTAGGGCAAAAATTTCCGGATTCAAATACAGTAGAGCAGTTATTGCACTTGTTTTTAAACTCATGAGCTCCACACGAATCACAAACCGTTACATAGTCCGGACTCTCAGTCTCACAATATTTGCAGATTTTCATAAATACACAACCTTTCAATTATTAAACTTATCTCTTAAATTAAGTATAACATAAATTAAAAATCTTGCGTTTTATTTTTATTGATGATAGAATGTTATAGTATTTAAGGAATAACTTCAAATATTAAGGAGAAAATTAATGAAAAAAATTTTTGAAAAAGCTCTTATAGGAAATATAGAGAGCGAAAACAGGCTAGTACGTAGCGCAACTCACGAAAGTCTCGCGGATAAAAACATTGAAATAAGCGATGAACTGATTAGAGTGTATGAAGACCTTGCAAAAGGCGGCGTCGGAATAATAATTACCGGAATGTTTGGAGTTGATGAATACTCTAGGTCATTTCCTCTAATGGTAGGAACCTATTATGATGATTATATAAAAGACCTGGAGAAATTAGTAGAGACTATTCATAATAATAATTCAAAAGTAGTCGTTCAATTAGCTCACACTGGTATAAAGGCAAATCCCGATAACGGTGATGAACCTCTTGGTCCTAGCAAAATGGTATTTAGGGAAAGACAGATAAGCGAGATGTCAAAAGGTCATATAGAGAGTCTCGCTAAAAGATTCGCTGAGTCAGCTATAAAATCCAAGCAAGCCGGTGCGGATGGAGTACAAATCCACGCGGCTCACGGTTATTTACTAAGTCAATTTTTAAGCCCTCACTACAAT
The DNA here is from genome assembly GCA_029983575.1 of Peptostreptococcaceae bacterium. Lineage (GTDB taxonomy): Bacteria > Bacillota > Clostridia > Peptostreptococcales > Peptostreptococcaceae > JASBZE01. The sequence continues at coordinate 6,497 of JASBZE010000067.1, read as the reverse complement.
AAAAGAATTGATGAGTACGGAGGCGATATAAAGGGAAGATCAAAAATAATATTTGAAATATACCGTGAAATTAGAAATGCCGTTGGCGACGACTTCCCTATTTGGATAAAAATAAACTCAACGGATATGATAGAAGGCGGTTTAACTTTTGAAGAGACTAAATGGGTTTGTCAGGAGCTAGATAAAATAGGCCTAGATGCTGTTGAACTAAGCGGAGGTCTTGCAACTTCACTTAAGTCAATTCCAATGTACATTGACAGAAACAATAAAGATTCAGGCACATTTTCAGATTACGCGCTTAAACTCTCAAGCGAAATCAAGGCTTCCGTCATAAGCGTGGGAGGCTATAGAGATAAAGAGGTCTGTCAAAATTGGTTAAGCAAGGGAAATATAGACGCTATATCCTTATCCAGACCCCTAGTTTGTGATCCAGATCTCCCTATTCAATGGATGGAAGGTAAAAATACAAAATCGAGATGCGTTTCATGTAACAGGTGTTCAGACGAAGAGAATGGATTTGGTTGCAAGGTTTTTAAGGATACAGTGTTATACAAAAATTAGAAATCAAAGTGTACTTATAAATTTTCCAATAAAAAAAAGACGAGGATTTTAATATAAGGTGACCCCAAAGCCAGACCTAAAAAGCAACTTTTTTTGGGGGCACGTATATTATTAAGATTTCCTCGTCTCTTACTTTATTTAGATTTAAATAAATTAATAAACCTTTCCCAGAATGTTTTTGGTTTATCCTCTTTTTTCTCAACTTTTTTAACATTAGCCTTCTTTATCTGCTCAGTCTTTATAACGAATTGAACGGACTTTACATTCTTATTTTTTTCAGATACAAAAGAAACGGGTTTGACTTCTTTTCCCCCTATTGATTTCTCAATTTCTTCTATCTGTTTTTTTACTTTACTTTCCATATTTGATGTTTGATTATAATACTTTGAAATCCCATCATTTAATTTAGAAACTCCACGAGTGTATTCTTCAATCCCACTTCCCAACCTATCGGAGCCTTTTTTCAAACTATTAGTTCCAGAAAGAAGTTGTTTGCTCCCATCTGAAAGAGATGAACCGCCTTGTACAATCTGAGAATTTCCATTGGATAGCTGCGAAACTCCATTTGTATACTGTTTTATTCCATTATCAAGTTCCTTATAATTATCTGCAAGTTGATCTACTCCATTAGATAGCTTATCAACTTTTTCAGATATAGTATCCATTATTTTTGGTATTTGATTTATTTGAGAATTGAACATCTCATATTTTTCATTGAGGGTTCTTAGATTATTTGTAATAGAATCAGCCCCGTCAGAAACCGAGTCTATATACTTTTCAGCCCCTTGTAAAGTCGCCGAATTACCTTTGATCAATAAAGATATTTCCTCCAATGATTCAATCTGTTTTTTTATCTCCAATACCTTAATCTCAGTAAATGGCTTACCTTCAATTGCAGAGAGCAAGAATTTAAGTGCCTTGATTTCTTTGTCGATTTTTGCTAATGCTTCGGAGTTTTTCTGTTGAAGCAAATCGACGTCTGCTCCATTTTCTTTCATTATAGATTTATAGCTATCAACTCCTACCTTTTCTTTAAACTCCTGAGAACCTTTATACAAATCACTGATACCTTGATTGATTTTCTCTGAGCCGTCTACAAGCTCTTGTGTCTTACCTGAAAAATCATCTCTCGACTTTAATCCGCTTTGAATTGTCTGTATGCCGTTTAGCATTTGAGATGACCCATTTACTAAATCAGTGGACTTGCTGTTTAGTTGGTTTAATCCATCTTGCACACCTTCGACTCCATTTTTTAGTCTCCCTATTCCATTATCTAAGTCATATGCTCCCTTATTTAAACTTGCTATGCCTGAATTTAAAGAATTGCTTCCCTTTTTCAACTCATTTGATTTAGAATTAAGTTGACTTGATCCGTTATTTAATTTCTTCGTCGCGTCAACTAGTTGATTAACCTTTCCGATCAACTCATTTTCGCTTAGATCAATATCTAAGTTTAATTTAATCCCATTTATATTAATTGGATCCATTTCAAATTTTTTTGCATCAAATGTTATAGTCGTGTCGAGTTCCTTATTTGGTAATGTTGTATAGGTTAGCTGCTTTATCGAACCTACATTAGCTATTGTCGCTTTTGGGCTATCAATATTCTCGCAAATATCCGTATCTAGTTTTACTACTGTTTGAAGCGCATAGTGTTCAAAGAAATCACCTTCAAAATTTTTATTCTTGGTTATCCTCAAATGGATTTTTATTTTTCCATTTTTACCGGCGAGATCCTTAGGACTATACTCCTTATCGTTTAAATAGTACTTTATAGATATATTCCACGGAATCTCATTATCCGATAAAGTTCCTTGATAATATACTTTTTTATCCTTTGTATTAAAACTTATTTCATCTCCACTTTGATTTATTTTAGCAGTACTTGACAACATCTTGACTTTACTGTAAATTCCATAATCCTTTACTTCGCCACTTCCAAATATATTTACTACATTTATGTTTTTTACAGATCCAGATGGATTTGCGTTAATATATACTACCTCTTCTTTTTCCTTTGAATTTTCATCTGCAAAGGTAGGAATTACGGTCGAGAACACATAAAACAGGGTAATCAGTGACATCAAAATTGAAAAGTATCTTCTTTTTTTATTAATTGACACATATCTTCTTTTTTTCATATAATCACCCCCACTAATTTAAAAAATTTATATTTTTCGTCGTCTTCTGGATCACGCCATCTAGCACATATAGCATTGCTGGCAAAACGAATAACACTACTATCAATGAACACACCGTTCCATATGCCAAAAAGTACCCTAGTTGTGACAGAAGGCCGTGTGTAGAGATTTTTCCAAGCAAAAATCCTACTATGGATAGAGCACTTCCCGATGTCAATATAGAAACTGTAACCGCATCAATAGTTTCGACGATTGCGTCCTTTTTATAAAAACTTTCTCTAAACTCCCTGTACCTCTCAGTAAATAATATTGCATAGTCTACTGTAGCTCCTAGTTGTATCGTACTTATGATGAGATAAGCAATATAAAACACGTGCTTCTGTCCAAAATACGGGATCGATAAGTTTATCCAAATCGCTGTCTCTATTCCCAATACTAGTATAACCGGAATCAACAGAGACCTAGATGTTATTAAAAGCACGATAAATACTGCAAATATCGCTATAAAATTTACTTTAACCATATCTGATTTTACCGTGTTCATTAAATCATAGGTTGAAATTCCCTCACCGGCTAAATACCAATTATCCGTATAGTGCTTTTCAATAATACTTTTAAGGTTATCGATGAGTTTTGTCGTGTGTTCTCCCTCAAAATCCGTATCTACATTTAAAACAAACCTCGTATAATTTTTGGACCTAAGCTTTTCCAATATAGCTTGATCTAAAAATTCGTTTGGAATTGTTTCTCCTACACTATCTACATATGAGATAATATGTTTGACTTCAGGTACTTTGTGTAAGCTAGCAGATAGTTTTTCTTGTTTTGCGATATTTCCATTTGGAACCATCAATACATACGTGTCCCTCTTACCAAAAACGGACTCTATTTTTTCAGTATCCTGACCTAGCTTTGTATTATTTCCAAAAATATGAGACGCTCCATAATAAAAGCTATTAGAGTTTGAAGCCAAGTAGCTTGGTACTATACTTATGATAAAAACCACCAATAATGGCATCATAACTTTTTTTACAAAAAAACCAAATTTCCTAAAAGAAGGTAGTATTTTTTTATGCCTTGTTTTATCGAGATATTTATAAGTAGATAAAATGAATACTGGCATAAATACAAATACAGTCACTAAACTTATAGCTATACCCTTTGCCAAAGCAAGACCTAAGTCAGGACCTATTTTAAAACGCATTAAACAAAGGGCTAAAAAACCTATAACCGTCGTCATACCACTCGAAAGAATCGATGAGGTTGAACTTTTAAGCGCATTTATCATCGCTTCTTTTGGATCATCGTATTTGCCTCTAAATTCTTCAAATCTGTGAAGCAGGAATACAGAATAATCAAGAGAAACGGCTAGCTGCAAAATCGAACCCGCCGCATTTGTTACAAATGATATTTCTCCAAAAAAAATATTGCTGCCACCGTTTATAATAACTGCTACACCTATTCCAATCATAATAATCAATGGTTCTGCAAATGATGTCGTAGTAATAAATAAAACAAATAAAGCAAAGAATACTCCAAAAATAGCTATCTTCGGTATTTGTGCTATAGTACTCACTGTAGCAGTTGCAGTGGAAACAGCACTGCCGGTCATTGAGTTCTCATTTCCTATTATCTTCCTGATTTCATTTGTCACATCTATCCTTTTATTTTCAGAAATGGTAACAATAAAAAGGGCATTTCTGTCTTTATAGTAATTATCCAAGATATCTTTATCTATAAATTCAATAGGCTGATTAATATTTATCTCATTATCTAACCAATTGACATCTTCTACACCATCTATATCAAGTATTTTTTGCTTATACTTAAGCGCCTCGGGAATACTGACATTTTTAATCATAACCCTGGCATTTGGAATCTCCCCTTTAAATTCTTCTTTCATCTTATTGAGGGATATAGTTGACTTGCTATTTTCTGGTAGATAGTCATTCATATCATAATTTACTGATATTAACGGTTTACAAAAAACACATATAACAAATAAAATTGCAAAGGTTAATAAAATGGGCTTAGGATGTTTTACAATTTTTTCATAGAACTTTTGCAAATCTAAAATCCCCCTCTCTCTGTCTAACTTTGGTTTCATTTCTTAAGTATAATTACATTGTAGTAAATTATTCATATTAATACAATGGTCAATATATATCTATTTGACCGTATAGACTCTTATATTATTTGAAATTTAAGTGTATAATAACTATTAGGAGGTCGGATATGAAAAAAGATACAAGCTCGCATACTACTAAAACAGAACTTTCTAAATCATTAAAGCGATTTATGGAGCAAAAACCACTACTAAAAATAACTATTAGTGATCTGGTAAGAGATTGTAAAATAAATAGGAAAACTTTTTATTATCATTTTGACAATATCTATGAATTACTTAAGTGGACTCTTGAACAAGAGGCGATTACAATCGTTAAAGAATTTGATTTATTGACTGATTTTAAAGATGCCCTTTTGTTTGTAGAAAGTTATATAGAGCGAAATTCATACATACTTAATTGTGCATATGATGGAATTGGAAGAGATGAATTAAAAAAATTTCTTTACAATGACTTCTATGAAATCATCGTAAAGCTAGTTGACGAGTCTGAAAAGAAATTGGATGTAGAAGTTTCCGATGAATTTAAGCTTTTTATATGCAACTCATACATTGAAGTACTCGTAGGTACATTGATAGATTATTTAAAAAACACTAATACTCAAAGTATAAATGATACAATTAACTACCTATCGCTACTGTTTTCGACCACGATTCCCGTTGCATTAAAAGAAGGTGCTAAAAATAAATACTAGCTAGTTATTTTTATTTAACTTTTATATTTATATTTCGGACTTTTCTTTAAAAGTAAAAGGAGCTGATTTTTAGGTCAGCCCCTTATAAAATAAATATTTTACAAACTCCCACAAGGGAGTTTGTGGTAGTACCTAATCACTGAAGCATACTGTTTTCAACGTTTTTATATGAGAAATACATTTATAACAGTTACTTCCTAGTAATATCAAATAGCTTACATTTCCAAGCGACATCTTCGATACAAACTATTTTACCAGCTTTAACAGAAGAATATAAATATTGCAGTATCTTGTAAATAATTACCTCCATATCATCACTAGCCATTTTTACCTCCTTTCCAAATGATATTCTGAATCTATTTTTTAGAAAATCATACTATTCCAAACTTCCTCGCTTACCTGTTCAAGCGGTTCCCCTGATTTTATTGCATCCATTAGTGTTTTTATTACTGATATTGCCTCCTCTTCAGTTGGAAAAGGCTCGCCCAGTATTATTCTATCTAAAGAGTCCTCGCCAAAAGTTTCTAAATATTGTTTTTCAGCATCACCAAGTTTTTTCAACGTTTCGAAACTACAAAATTCAAGCACACTAATCACCTCTTTAACACAAGAACACAAATGGATTAATAGAAATCATTAAAATCAAACCCTCTTCCTTCTAGCTCATTTTTAATAATGTCAACCACCTCATAATATGCTAATTTTCGTCCATCATTAAATTCTGTAGAAGCTTCTTTTTTAACTTCATCTCCTCTTTTAATAATCCTTGAAATAATATCAATAAGTGTATCTTGACTAAAAACCCAATCATATTCAGATTTAATTATCTTGTTATTCGTCATTCTTTTTCCTCCTCTCCAATTCCTCAAGGGCTTCTTTTATATTTTTTTTAAATACTTTAATTTCTTTTTTCCAGTGATTGTTAAGACCTTCCTTATACAAGTCAGATAAATCGTCATATCCTTCAATATATTT
>JASBZE010000066.1 GCA_029983575.1 Peptostreptococcaceae bacterium | reverse complement strand
TTTGAAGTGGGGAGCGACCCTTTTGTGTAACGGTCGCTCTCCTCACTGTCAGTTATCTTTTTAGCTCATTGTTTTTAGATAGGTTTTTGCTGTATTTATGATACTATTACTTTGTTAATCCAAACGGCTTTTTTATAAATAATATTAAAGTATTTCGATTATCCATTCAGTTTTTATCCGCCACAATGCCACTTGTACTTCCTTTATTGTTTCTATTTCCTCATTTTTGTAGTGTTCAAGTAGTTTTTCCCAGCTTTTTTCTATTTGTCTTTTTTCCATCGGATAAAAATGTGTTAGCATTGCATCTGATGAGTTTTTTATTCCCCTTTCTCTCAGATTTTTATTAAATTCTTCGGCATCTTCTCCTAAATATTCCAATCTAAGTATCGTATTCCAGTCAAACATGTCAAAATAAACAAGTTCATTTTTAGGAACCCTTAGTTTTAGTATTTTTGTATCCGGGTACCTCTCTACTAACTTTTGATTTAAAAAACCAAAATACGGCATGCTTGCGGGCTCAGGTTTTTCTATTAGCTTAGACATCATGTTTGTCAGAAAACTATAAGCCGTATCAAAAATCTTGAAACTTTCCTCATATTTTCTCTTTAAATATTCTCTCTTTGAATATACAACCCCATCTCTAAGCAATTTTTCGACTACTATATCCGCCTGATCTGTATAGACCACCAGATAATCTTTATCCGAAAAATTATTCATATCTACTGGTTTATTTATATCTACTAATTCATTCATATTTACTGTTCTATTTTTATCTCCCAAATTTTTCATATCTACTGAGCTATTCTTGTCCACCGAAGATTTCATATCTACTGAGCTATTCTTATCAGTCTTGTCCTCCTTTTGTGCTACCAAATCTTTATATTCAAAAGGCTTTTTATCTATTGAAACAATCCATTCAGCCCTAATCTCCCAAATAATTCCATAATAGTGTTCTTTTTCGCTATCGTTTTCGTAATTAAAAAGTTCATCCCAGCTTTTTATGATTTCCTTCTTCAAGTCCGGATAAAACTGCGACATATATGCCTTTGTATCGCTAATTCCCATCTCTTTTAATTTTTTTCTGTGATTTAGTTCATCGTCTTTATCCCTTGAAATATAGCTGTAATTAAGTATCGAACTCCATTTTCTTACATTTATCCTAGTTATCATCTCATCCGGAACCTCTAGTTCAATCACCGAGTACCCAACTTCCGGCAAATAGAGACTTCCTTGAGATAGTGCGACCCAGACCGGATATTTTGAATCCGCCGGTCTGTATACCTGATTTGGAGAATGCTTTGCCAACCAACGGTACAAATCGAGCATTATTTCTTTGTACTCACTCATATCACTGAGTATAAATCTCTCGTCGGGCACGTGTCGCCAATCTTTATTTAAATTTTTTAAAATCCTCGTGTTTTGCTTTGTCCAAACTCTCATACCTTCCCCTTTTTCGTCACTAAAAATTATACGATCAAAATTTATTACATTAGTTCACAATATTAGTTCACAATATAGGAAAAATACCTGGCCGATGACCAGGTATTTTTTTATTTAATTGTAATATTTAATTGTCTATCATAGTACTTGTCGATCTTAGTACTGCTCAATAATTCCATATCCGCCGTTTCTTCTCTTGTAAACGAGTGCTATTTCATTATCTTCAACATTTTTGAAAAGATAAAAATCGTGACCTAGCATTTCCATTTGAAGAACAGCTTCCTCTTCGCTCATTGGCTTGACATTGAACCTCTTTCTTCTCTCTATTACGAATTCCTCTTCTTCCTCATCTTGGTCGTCGTCAACCTCCTCGCTGAATTCATACCTGATACTTCTATTATCGTGGTGTTTTCTCTTCATCTTAGACTTATATCTTCTAATCTGTTTTACGAGTTTGTCGATAACCTTATCTATAGCTGTGTATAGATCATCCTCAGTATCCTCAGCCCTAACAAGAGCCCCGTCTGTTGAAATTACAGTAACTTCAATGGTATGTCTTCCTTTTCTAGCGCTAACAGTGACTTTCACATCAGAGTCATCGCTGATAAACTTTTCTAGCTTACTCATTTTCTTCTCGATTGAAGCCTTGATACCGTCAGTAAGTTCGATGTGTTTTCCTGCTAAAATTATGTTCATAAAGACAACTCCCTTCGATTGGTACTGGTATTGGTAAATTCAATCACATCGTCCATCCATTTTTCAAACAAAACGCGACCGATGTTTAACGATTGTAATCGATATAATATCGACGCTTAGCAATTATAGTTAATTCACTAATATATAACTAATAAATAATAGATATATTAATATATAATTAATTTATTAATATATAATAGATTTATTAATATATAATCAACTTCTAAGTTTGTTTAATTAATGTACAATCTATGTCAGATAACCAATCCATCATACCAATACATTATATTAATGTATTTAAATGTAAAATACCCATAATAACTTCTTATAACCATTTTTATTTGATTATGTGAAATTTTTTGAATATTAATATGCGATTAGACAGATATTTAGTTGACCTGGTCTTTACCCCCACACTCGCCTGCTGCAGTTATCGCTCGGGTTTGCCTCACTACTGACTGTCTCGCTTTTCACGGCAGGTCTTACTTCTAGGCCGCACTATGATCACGAATCAATTTTTAGATGCGCTTACGTGGATTCTTTTGCCTGCGACTGGCCTGAACTTACAACCACAAACCTAAATATCTGTAACTTTATTTTACTATATTTTTCACAATATTTCAATGAAACATTGTCACTAATTTTTGATAAGCACTGTCATCGTGTATATATGGGCAACTTCAACTTTTTTAAGCTCCTTTGAAATCTCATCAAGAGTGCTCCCCGTAGTAAAAATATCGTCAACCAATAACACATTTGAGTTTTTTAATATATTAGACAAATCAAATAAATAGGCTTTTTCATCCACAGAAAAAGCTCCCTCAAGCTCTTTTTTCCTCTCGTCCATATTCAAAGAAAAAAGCCTCTTGGTGTTTTTCGTTCTCTTAAGCCCAGAAAAATACGGTATGGCAAAATAATGAGAAATTTCCCTAGCTAGAATCTCACTCTGATTGAAACCCCTCTTTTTAATCCGCTTATCAGAAAGCGGAACTGCCATAATATAATCTATCTCATTTAAATTGATATTTCCGATCTCGTTTTCAAATTTTAGCTTCTCTATCATTATTTTGGAAGTAATCTCCGCCAAAAAAGTCTTCCTACTATATTTGAATGGCAGTATAAAACTCGTGCTGACTTCATTGTATGTAAAACACGAAATATTTTTGTCAAATGTAAAATTTCTCCCCCTACAAAAATCACACCCATCATTCATATAACTTAATCGATTTTCCCTGTTTTTATAGGAAAACCTACTAAGAAGTCTTTCCCTAGCATCTATAGTTATTTCCCGACTACTTTCTCTTCTGCCTTTTATACTACTTTCTTTTCTGCCTTTTATTCTTTCTTCTGTACTTGCTTTTGTACTACCTTTTATTCTATCTTTTGTACTTGCTTTTGTACTGGCTTTTATACTGCCTTTTATTCTATTTTCTATTCTATCCTCGCTATCGTCTTTATCAAAAAACTTCCTCTCAATAGGCTTTGAGCACCTGCTGCATGTATATTTTAAAAGCCCTACTTTTCCAAAGCAATCCTTGCACAGTGAGTAGGAGTTTGACTTGCTGATAGGCTTTTTGCAGGAGATACAGTTTAGATTTTTTGGGAAAAGTATATTTAAAAAAATTTCAAGTGCGGGGTTGTATCTCGGAATTAGGCGATTGTAATCGGCAATCTCACCCCAATTTAGAGCAGGCTCAGTTTTGCCTGCATCAACTTTGTCGCATTCAGTCTTTTTCACGCATTCAGTCTTTTTGACGCATTCAGTCGTTTTGTCGCATTCAGTCGAATTTATATCATCAAAAAATCTATCATCATCGACAATTTCCATAAAATCTTCATCAATAGAACTTCTTTCAAACATCTCCCTTAATCTACTAAGATTAGAGTCCCCAATTCTCCATCTCATACAATACCCCCGTCAACCTTGCTCTTCCTCACAAAATATCCACGTTAACCTTGCTCTTCTTCACAAAATATCCACGTTAACTTTACTCTTACTTATACAATTTACACGTTAACCTTGCTCTTCTTCACAAAATATCCACATTAACTTTGCTCTTACTTATACAATTTCCACGTTAACTCTGCTCTTCAATAAACTCCCCAAGTTTTTTCAGCCTGTTATCCAAATAAGAAAACCTCGTATTAACATTTGTATTTCTAATCATCTGTTCCAAATATCTAAACTCGCCAACTAGTACGACCATTCTCTTCGCCCTCGTAACAGCCGTATAAATCAGGTTTCTGTTCAGTAGCATAGGCGGTCCCCAAGTTATCGGAATTATGACTACCGGAAATTCACTCCCTTGACTCTTATGTATAGTGGTCGCAAAACAATGCTCTATCTCATCGAGTTCATCGTAGTCGTAAACAGCTATCTTCTCATCGTCGTAAATTACAAAAACTTCTTTGTTCGGTTTGTCGATATGATGAATATAGCCAATGTCTCCATTGTACACACCCTTTGAAATTTCCTCTCCAAACTCATCTTCAAGCGATTTTTCATAATTATTTCTAACCTGCATAACCTTGTCTCCAACTCTCAGTGTTCTACTTGAAAATTTCTCCTCAACCTTGTGATTTCCCTGAGGATTCAGTGCGTCTTGAAGTTTTAAATTCAAATTTGTGACGCCTAGCTCTCCCCTTCTCATAGGAGAAAGTATCTGAATGTCTTTTAACTTATCAATGCCTAAGAAATTAGGAAGTCTAGTAGATATTAATCCAATTATCTCATCGGTTATAATATCTGGATTATCCCTAGGTATAAAGAAAAAATCGCTCTCTTTATTGTTTATCTCTAAAGGCTCTCCGTGATTTATATGATGGGCATTTCTAATAATATAACTCTCTTTTGATTGCCTAAAAATCTCACTCAACATCACAACATTTACAATACCTGAATTAATGATATCTTTTAGTACATTTCCTGCCCCAACAGATGGCAACTGATCGCTATCACCAACCAATATCAACTTTGTATCTGGTGAAATTGCCTTTAACAAATTGTACATCAAAGAAATATCGATCATAGAAGCCTCATCGATAATAATTACGTCCGCCAAAATCGGATCTTCCTCATTTTTTAGAAATATAGCGGAGTCTGACTCATCAAAATTCATCTCTAAAAGTCTGTGTATAGTCTTTGCCTCTCTAGAAGTCGTCTCAGTCATCCTCTTTGCCGCCCTACCAGTCGGTGCCGCGAGCAACACACTCATCTGCATAGCTTCAAAAATATTTATAATTGCATTTACAGTAGTCGTCTTACCAGTTCCCGGACCTCCAGTAAGAACCATAAACTTAGAATTTACAGCTTCCCAAACCGCCATCCTTTGATGATTTGCCAGCTCAATACCGCCTGCCTCTTCAAAATTTTCAATCCTCTCGTCAAACTCATCTTCATCCATATTCTCCAAAGCCTCATCACTAGCAATCTCGATAATTTTCTTTGTGACATAGGATTCAGCCTTGTAAAATTGGTAGAGGTAAACTATATTTTCCATCCCGACTTTTTCAATCTGGACCTTTCCCTCAAAAGCCATCGCAGAAATCTCCGGTACGACCTTATCTTCATCTATGCTAATCAACTTCGCAGTCTCGGAAATCAAAATCTTCTCCGGTAGAAAACTGTGCCCCCCGGAACTAGCAGCCAACTTCAGTATGTAGAGTATCGCCTGAGTGATTCTATCGGGCGAATCTCCTGGATAACCCATTGAAATGGCGACCTTATCCATAGCCTTAAACCCAATCCCGCTAACCTTGTCAGCAATTTCATAAGGATTTTGTCTAAGTACCTCTATACTTCTCTCTTTAAATTTCTTGTAGATTTTAATACACTGATTGACGGTCATACCAAATTGTCCAAGCTCAATAATAATGTTTCTAAGCCCTATATTTTGGTAATAGCTCTTTAAAATCCTATCCAAGGTCTTTTTTCCTATACCATGCACTTCCATCAAAAGTTCCGGCTTATTTTGAATTATATCCATAGTTTCCGTACCAAACTTTGTGACAATCCTCCTCGCCATCGAAGGACCTATACCCTTTATCAAACCGGAAGATAGGTATCTCTCAATTCCCGTAGTCGTAGTTGGCATAATCGACTCAAAATGCTCGACCTTTAACTGTTTGCCGTAAGTCTTGTGAACCGTCCACTCCCCGCCTATCTGAATATCCTCCCCAATATTTAAACGCGGAAGATTTCCGACAAAAGTGACCGGCTCATCCATATTTTCATCAAAAATAACGCCGACAGTATATCCATTTTCATCGTTATAAAAAAGTACCTCAAGTACTTCCCCCTTAAGATTGACCATAATTCACCTCCTTCAATAAACTAACTGCATTTTTTGTTCTCCATAAATTAAAAAATTATTTTTATCTAAATCGCAATTTATATTTTTACTATATTATATTTTTTTACTGCACTACATCTTATTTTTACTATATTATATTTTTTTGCAGTACATCTTATTTTTACTATATTATATGATATTTTTTATCGGAAGGTAAATAATAAACGAAAGAAGTAATATCTTCATCTATAATCTTTATTATTAATCGTAATTTAAAAAATACCTATATTTAATTTATAATTTTAAAAATAATTAGCTATCCTATAAAATATTATAGGCAAAAATCTTATTTTACTATTCATATTTTTAGACTGAAAATATACCATCCATTATTCTATAAAAACTTACTTATAAAATTTTTATTAATCCTATCCCTTACCTCATCATAATCCATGCCCTTGATCATTGCTATGTATTTGCCTATATCTACGACCCTAAGAGGCGAAGACTTTTTCGCAGGATCGACCCATTCCATCGAACCCTCCCCATCAGTCTCAGTCAACAACCTATCAAGAGGAGTATTTTTGATAATATAATCGGTCATCTCATTGTAGCCGGCATCCACACTTATAGTAAACAAAGTATCTAACTCCTTTAACTTATTGAAATCATCGACACCACCGTCGTACCAATGAATAATCGCCGGGGTCATAGTCTCCTTTAAAATATCATAAACCTCAGCCTCGGCTCCCTTAGTATGAACATTTACCATCTTATCATACTTATTTGCGATAAGACATAAATCCCTAAAGACCTGAACCTGATGAGAATACTTAGACCTGTCCTTTGCCCAATGAAAATCCAGACCTACCTCGCCGACAACCTTAGACGCCCTGACCTCGTCCTCATACGTCGAAACATCAATAGAACCCTTGACACGCCAAGGATGAATCCCAAAACACTTAAACAAAAATCTAGAATCTGGCATCCTAAGACATCTCAAATAACTAGAATAATCCATAGACATACACAAAGTATAAACCTCGTACTCCTCAACCGTCCTAATCAGAGAAACCTCATCCCTCCAAAAATCCAAATGATTGTGCGCATCAACCAACATAACAAACCTCCATAAAAACACAAACTATAACCTAATTTTATCATATAAAGCTAGTAAATTTCATAAAAAACAATAGTAGAATCGCCTATTATCTGCAATATTTGTTTTAAGCATATATTTATATTCCAAAAAATCACCTCATTTTACGCACTAAAAAAGAGCCCATAAAAGACTCACTCTGTAGTATAATAGTTTCGTCCTTTTGATATAGGACTTTCGGTCATAAATGTCCGTAAGTATAAAAGGCTCTCACTGTGGAATAATAGTTTCGTCCCCCTCCACGAAAGGGGGTGAATATATGGGCACATTTGTAGCTACAATATTGGATTGTCTTGTTTGCCCACTTTTAGTTGCGTTCATTACAGAACGATACTTCAAAAGAAAATAACAATATTAAAAGACGAGTTGCCGCTCATCCTTTTTTTGCGTCCTAAAATATATGGGACAGTAACTACAATATTTTTTACACTCACATTATACCATATAACACATATCTTATTCAAATTTTATATAAATTTAATCATCTCAAAAATATTTTTCAAAGAGAGTAGTGTCAGTTCCGATCTTTCCGATATACTCTATTATGGATTTTATCTCAAATAATAGATACCAGACGTATAGAGTGTAGCAAGTAGCTCCTCCTTCAGTCTAGGTCTATCATAGGTTTAGTATTTTTCTTATCCATATCAACTGAATTTTTAGCCATATGTTATCTCATCTTATTTGGAATTCGTACTATAAAAAAGCACCTCTAACAATCATCCTCTAGGTAAAAACTATTTAATATTTCAAAGGACCTATCATCTTGAACCCATTCTAACATATCACCATCATCTAAAATACAGGCAGGTAAACCAACCATATAAGTTTCCATATTATTTCTATATATAGCAGAATACACTTTTGCACCATCATACTCACCCAAAAATTCAACATTTTCATAACCCTTGTCGTTTGCAAATTTGATAACATTACTCACCTTAATCCCCTGCCTTTCTTAAGATTTCATTGACCACTTCTAATTTAAAAGTGTACTTTTTTTTATAATACTTTTCCCCATATTCTTCAATTTTTTTCCATCGTTCTTCGACAATTTTCTCATCTGTCTCAGTTAGTTCTCTAGAACTCTCTGCTTGCATTCTTTCATATAGCATTTGTTGCTCTTCTTCAAAAGTAAATTCTTTTTCCTTCATCTCATCTCACCTTCAATATTTGAAAATCTTTATTAGAAAACATTTCTTCTTATTCAATATTTGCATTCTTCTTCATATATTTCAAACAAATCAGGATCATATAAATAATCTTCGTTGGTATCGTCAATTATTCTTATAAAACCACTTTCAAATCCTAACATCTCATACATCTTGTTTTCAGTTAAAGATATACCCTCACTCTTACCTAAATATCTAGCTTTCTTAGTATAATTGTTCATTATACTCTTCCTCTGTAATATCTTCAGTGTAAATTGAACCTATGTC
Source organism: Peptostreptococcaceae bacterium (assembly GCA_029983575.1). GTDB lineage: Bacteria > Bacillota > Clostridia > Peptostreptococcales > Peptostreptococcaceae > JASBZE01. Next base: position 372 of record JASBZE010000066.1, on the reverse strand, counting down.
AATTTTAGAATAAAAATCGTTAAATACCTCTTTACCATTATTAATACAGTAAAACATCCCCCTATCACGTTTTACATACTTATTATAATCTGGACAAAAATAATATTCCGTTGATGTTAAAAACTCATTCATTTTATTTAATCCTTTCTATATTTTTTAGGAGTAGGGATAACTTAAGATACAACTATCATATCATGTTCTAGCTTATCCCAATATTTTTTATCTTCAACCTTATCATGTACTATTTGTTTTTCTCAACTCTATTTTATCACTTTTATTTTGTTTTTCCCATATTTTATAATGCACATCTTGTTATCTATGTCTTAGTTGTCAAGACATATGTTACACCTACCACAAAAAAATACAGTTTTT
>JASBZE010000065.1 GCA_029983575.1 Peptostreptococcaceae bacterium | reverse complement strand
AAAAAAAGAAAGGCCAATCACTTAGCCCCTCTTTTTTTGTGAGAAATACTTAAATATAGAGATGTAACTATATATAAGTACCTTAATTATACAATAAGTTTGTTAAAATGTCTAATGTATTTTGCTATTTTTATATAATTTTTCTTATTTTTTTTCAAAATGTTCTTTTTGTTAAAATTTCATGCGTACAAATTAGCGTTGTGTTATAATTATAAAAGATTATTAGATATTTATTTACAGATATATAAAAGATTATTATATTTTTTTATAGGAGGTTTTTATGTCGATATTAGACGCAATTTTAAGTAGACAAGATGTAGCTGAAATTAAAAAGTTAGATGCGATTGTCGACGATATAGATGGATATGAAAAGGAACTTGAAAAGCTAAGTGATGATGCTCTAAAAGAAAAGACTTCTGAGTTTAGAACAAGGCTTAAAAACTCTGAAACCCTAGACGATATTCTTCCAGAAGCTTTTGCCGTGGCAAGGGAAGCTACTAAAAGAGCTCTAGGCATGAGGCAGTATAGGGTTCAGCTCATAGGGGGAATAGTACTTCATCAAGGAAAGATAGCGGAGATGAAGACTGGAGAAGGTAAGACATTGGTTGCCGTTGCTCCATGTTATTTAAATGCATTGACAGAAGATGGAGTACATGTAGTTACAGTTAACGACTACTTAGCTGACAGGGATGCTGAGTATGTAAGACCTGTATTTGAACTTTTAGGTATGTCAGTAGGAAGTATACTTCAAGGAATGTCTCCAATGGATAGGTACAATGCTTACAGATGTGACCTCACATATGGCACAAACTCAGAACTGGGCTTTGACTATCTAAAGGATAATATGGTCAAACACATTGGAAACAAGGTTCATAAAAAACTAAACTTCTGCATTATAGATGAGGTCGACTCCATTTTAATTGATGAGGCAAGGACACCTCTTATAATATCGGGACCTGGTGAGCAGATAAATGATCTTTATTACAGAGCAGATGATTTTATTAGAACTATAACTGAAGACGATTACGACCTTGACTTAAAAGAGCATACAGTGGCTCTAAATGAAAAGGGATTTAAAAAAGCAGAGCAGTTCTTTAAGATCAGGACAATTACTCATTTGAATAATATGGCAATTTATCATCATATAAATCAGGCGCTCGCAGCTCACAAGCTGATGAACTTAGATGATGACTACGTTGTAAAAGACGGAGAGGTGTTTATCGTCGACGAGTTTACTGGAAGGATAATGGATGGAAGAAGATTCTCCGACGGTTTGCATCAGGCGATAGAGGCTAAGGAGAGAGTAGAAATACAGTCAGATAATAAAACTATGGCTACAGTTACATATCAGAACTTCTTTAGGTTATACAATAAGATGTCGGGTATGACAGGTACGGCAAAAACTGAAGAGGCTGAATTTGAAGAGACATATAAGATGAATGTCGTTCAGATACCAACGAACAAGCCAGTCATAAGGAAGGACTTGGAAGATAAGGTATTTTTAACAGAAAAAGACAAGTTCAATGCAGTTGTCGAGGAAATAAAGAGGATTAATAAGACTGGTCAACCAATGCTAGTTGGTACGGCAACTGTTGAGAAGTCTGAACTGCTTTCGAATATGCTTAAAGCGGCAGGTATAAAGCACTCAGTTCTAAACGCGAAAAACGACAAACACGAGGCAGATATTGTTAAACAGGCAGGAAAGATAGGTTCAGTTACCATTGCTACCAATATGGCAGGTAGAGGTACTGATATAAAGCTCGGAGATGAGGATAAAGACGAGGAGATAAAGGTTAAGGAGCTTGGTGGATTATATGTTCTAGGAACTGAAAGACACGAGGCAAGAAGAATAGACAATCAGCTCAGAGGTCGTTCTGGCAGACAGGGAGATCCAGGTGTTTCTATATTCTACGTAAGCGTAGAAGATGAAATGATCAAACTTTTTGGTGGGGATGCTATCAAGAAGATTACCAAGAGACTTAAACCAGATAAGAGTGGAGCTGTTGGATCTAAGTCTTTGTCAAAAAAAATAGAAGAGGCTCAAAAAGGAATTGAAGGTAAAAACTTCCAACAGAGAAAAGAGGTACTTCAATACGATAATGTAATAGATAAACAGAGGAAGGTAATATACGGCGAGAGGGACAAGGTGCTTATGGGACATGACATGTCTGAGCAGATACTCGATATGGCGAGAGAAGTTATCAAGGCAAAAGCAGATAGATTTATAGATGCCAAACCTAGAAATTACTTTAAGTATTACAGATCTCTATACACTGCCTTCGTACCAGATGGAACCTTGCTTATTCCAGATATTCAGAATATGAGCGTAGATGAAGTGATAGAAAATACATATGGCATAGTTAAAAGCATATATGATTTAAAAGAGATGTTCATAGGTTACGACGCTTTGAGAAAGCTAGAAAGAGATACCCTACTAGAAGTAATTGACGCCTACTGGGTAGATCATATCGACATGATGGATCAGATGAGGCAGTCGATTGGGTTTGCTTCTGTAGCTCAAAAGGATCCTGTAAAAGAGTATACTTTAGAGGGTTATGCGATGTTTGAAGACCTATACAGGAGGATAAAGACAGAGACTTTAAAATTCGTATTTTCTCCAGAAGAAATGGAAGAATAGATCTATCTGATGTATTAATAAAATCAGGTGCTGAAAGATACAATACATAGTAAATATATAGCTCATCTGTAAGATTGGCTTAAAGTGATTGACATGGATATTAGTTAGTTATAAACTAAAATAAGAGGCAATTTGCTAAAATAAACTTTATTTTTTAAGGGGGTTCCAATATGGAATTTGCAAGTAATTTAGAATCGAAAAAAGTGTTTGAGTTTTTCATGGAGTTGACAAAAATACCAAGGGGTACTGGTAATGAAAAAGGCGTAAGTGATTTTTTGGTAAAATTCGCCAAAGATAGAAATCTCGACGTATGGCAAGATGAAGCTCTTAACGTAATAATTCACAAACCAGGTACTGAAGGGTATGAAGATCTTTCTCATGTAATAATTCAAGGACATATGGATATAGTATGTGAAAAGGACCCTGACCTAGAGTTTGACTTTATGAAAGACCCTATTAAGACAGTAGTAGAAGATGGGTATTTAAAGGCTGTTGGAACTACACTAGGCGCTGACAATGGTATTGCAGTTGCATACGGAATGGCTTTACTAGACTCTACAGACATTCCTCATCCACCACTTGAAATACTATTAACAACAGGTGAAGAGGTAACTATGAATGGTGCAGCAGCTGTTACTAATGAGCATCTAGATGGAAAGACACTTCTTAATATTGATGCTGAGGAAGAAGGTGTATTCTTCGTAAGTTGTGCTGGTGGTTCAATACTTCATTCAACTCTAGAAATGCCAGCTGAATCATGTAATCTTGAGGGAATAGAGATAAATGTAGGTGGACTTAAAGGTGGACACTCAGGTATGAATATAATCGACCAGAGAGCAAATTCAATAAAAGTTATCGGAAGACTTTTAAATGTGGCTAGACTTTCTGGAGAAGCTAGGATCTCTGAGTTTGAAGCGGGTGCTAAGCACAACGCAATACCAAGAGCAGCTAGAGCTTTAGTATGTGTGAAAGACGGATCTATAGATAAGGTTGTAGAAGAAATACAAAATAGGGCTGAGCAAATAAAGAGAGAATTCGCTGTTGAGGACCCAGATATGACTATAGAAGTTAAGAAAGTCGGCAAGGTAGAAAAAGCTGCTTCTAAAGAACAATCACATAAATTGATCGAATATATAGTAATGATGCCTAATGGAGTATTTACTATGTCAAAAGATATACCAGGTCTTGTACAAACAAGTTCAAACTTAGGTGTTATGGTTGTAAAAGACGGTGCCATGGATATGATGGGACTAGCTAGAAGTTCTTCTAAGAGTGAAATTGTAGACGTAGAAGAAGTATTTACACTAGTAGCTGAAAAAACTGGAGTAAACTTCGAAGTTGTAGATAGATTAGTTCAATGGGAATACGAACAAGACTCTCCTGTCAGAGATTTGGCAGCTAAGGTATATAAAGACGTGAGTGGTCATGAAGCTAAATTCGACGCAATCCACGCAGGTCTTGAATGTGGTCTTCTCAAGGGTGCTCTTCCAGATGCCGATATGATAAGCTTTGGTCCAAACCTAATTGGAGTTCATGCACCAGGAGAAAAAGTAGAAATTCAATCTGTAGAAAATATATGGAAATTCCTTAAAGAACTTCTTAAGGAAATGAAGTAATTTTAAATTAAATATATAAGATTTTTTATTACAAATACTGAAGCATTTAAGATGGTGAGTAGGTTTATACCTACCACCATTTTTTTGTACCATTTTTAAATTTTGACAAACGTGTTATAATATAGTAGGTTAATTATAGGATTTATTGTATAGATTGGAGGCAAATATGGCAAAGAGAAACGCGGGTTTATTTTCTAGGAAAAAACCTGGTTTTAATAGCCCAAAACTACCAGATATAAATAGGCTTAAGTTTAAGATAGAGAAGTTTAGCTTGGAGTTTTGGGAAACCAGAGACACTAGAAAAGCTCATGAAGAAGAAAAATTTGCTCTTAGATTCAAGGTATTTGACTTTATGAGAGGGTTGGCGATGATACTTTTAGTATTGGCTTCTTTTCATGGTATGGACGAGTTCTCTAGACCTTCGCTAAGTTTCAAAGCGAGTGGAAATATCGGATTTATAGATTTATCCCTGCCTTTTTTCGTTTTGACTATGGGTGCGGCGATCCCGATTTCCCTAAGCGATAGGATAACTAGGTTTGGAAGCAGAAATACCACGACTAAGATTATTACTAGGGTAATTTCAATATTTATATTGGGACTTGTGACTACTATGCTGCTCTCAGTTTCAGAAGGATCTATGTTGGTTGGACCACTTCAAATAGTGGCTATTTTATACTTGATTAGTTCTTTTATTTACTATGTGCTTAGAACTGCTAAAATAAAAGAAGTAGCTATAGGAAGTCTGTTTTTATTTTTAGGTATTTTGACTACACTGGCTCATATGCTTATGATGTCAAAACACGGATACACCACAGCTGAGGGGATTATTTCATCTTCTCATGCTCTAAGGGCACTCGTAGGAACTAAGGATATGCCACATACATTCTTGAGTGCTGTTTCAGCTACGGCTGTCTGTTTCTATGGATGTTTTATTGGAACTATATTTACATATCATGATAAGCCGAGGACTAAGGGTAGGAAAAGATCTGGATGGAAGAGTATCAGGCCTGATATTAGAAGATGTATTAAGCTGATAATATTGTCTATACTCACTATGGTTGCGTATTTTTTACTTAAACAGAAGATACCTCCTACATTGGGAGACTGGTCTGCTAGTTATGTCTTGTTAAGCCTCGGAGTTTACTGTGTGATAAGTTCCTTTGCATACTTTTTACTCGATGTATGTAAGTTTGATAGATTAGCGACTTACATCACTGCTCTTGGAGCTAATTCGACAATTGTATTCACTATGCTGGTATTTTTGAGGGTTTACTTTATTAGTACATCCAGAACTTCTCTGTACTTAGGTAGGTCTATTAGTCTTGACAATTACCTCACTTATGATTTCTTAGCGAGAAGGCTTGGGGAACAGATGGGTTCTCTGGTATTTTCACTTATAATTCTCTATGTAGTTGTAGTCTTGACGAGAGTTATGTACTCTTTTAAAAGACTATTGAGATTTTAGGGGGTGATTGGGTGAGAAGACAAAATATAAGAAAAGATAGAGAGAAGATTGAATCAGAGTTTTTTACCCCTTCACATAGAAATGGTATAAACAGTGATGTCAGGACAGGTATTAATAGAGATAAATCTAGTGGTGGATTTAAAAGGCCTAATCTAAATGACATAAAGCCAAAGAGGGCTGGAAGCTTTCTAGTAGATGAGACAAAGACACAAAAGGTCAGCAAAAAACCAAAGAGCAGTTTTACTAGATTTCTTGAGAGCGTAGGAGAAAATCTAAGGCTTTTTAAAAATTTTAGAATAACTTTTATCATCGTTATTCTGATAGGAATATTTATAGTTGTATTTTCTAAAAGGTTAGAGGCAAATCACTTGGTAGATGCTAATAGGATGGCTGAATTTAAAAATGCAACGTACTCAGAAAAATTAAAGATAAACAATAAAGACGTCAAGCTTTCCCATCCGTACAAAGTCAGAAAGGGAGTAGTTCATGCTCCGATCATGGACTTTATCAAGCTTTTTAAACTAAAGGGGAGCTATAGCTTGGCAAAAAATAATAAGGTGGTTCTCTTATGTGGTAACAAGGAGTATCACTTCACCGTTGGAAGTGGCGAGGTAGTGATGCCATTAGAGAATAACAAAAAAATTCACTTAAACGGATCGTGTGAGTTAATTGACTCAACTCTTTATGTACCGATGGACTTTATCTTAAAAGTAATGGACGTAAATATACACAGGACTAGCGAAGGAATAACTTACATAGACAATTTCCCAGAGAAGTTTGATTATTCTTGGACCAAAAACAACAAATACATAGCCCACGCGCTAGGTGGTATTAATGAAGACTATTACACAAACAGTTTGGAGGCCCTAGAGTACAATTATAAGAGAGGCCTTAGGGTTTTTGAGGCAGACTTGTCTCCTTTAGAAGGTGGCGACTTTGCATTAATCCATACATTCAGTAAGGACAATCTAAATGAACTGGGATTGCCTGAGAGTTGGCATAAAGACAGACCTACAGCTAAAGAATTCAAGTCTAGAGATATAATGGGAAAATATACTTCGATGACTTTTAGAGATCTTGTTGAGTATATGAGTGAGCATAAAGACGTCTGGATTGTCTTAGATATGAAAGTCGGTAAGAGGGAGGAGATGCACGAGAGTTTTACGGAAATTGTAAAGATCGCTAAGAGCGTCGATCCTAAAGTACTGGATAGATTGATTCCTCAAATATACTATGAGGATATGTACAAGACTATAATGGAGGTATACCCTTGGAAGTCTGCTATATATACAATGTACAAGTTAGAGCACTTCACTGAAGAGAGTATTACCAACTACGCATATGCACACGGAATAAAAGTCGTAGCAAGTTACAGAAATAGATTTACTGATTCGTTTGTCAAAAAGTTAAGAGAGAGAGGCATAATGCTCTATATGTATACCTATAATGATCCTGCTAGAGCAAATAGGTTGTTTGAAAGGGGAGTATACGGTATATACACTGACTTTTTGCCAGGAAATGAAAAGGGATACGGACCAAATTAATAATGTTCAATATGTTGATTTTGACAGTGTGTATTCAATAAATAAAATAAAATGAAATAATTTATCGCAAAAGGTTACAATTTGTAACCTTTTGTGTTATACTCATATAAGGTCGAAGGTTAGAAGGAGAAATTCTAGATAAACACTCGACCTTATATGATTAGTTAAGTTGTTTATAGTTATAAAGTCAATGGAAGGTAGGTAGAAAAATGAATAAGGCATTGAAGAGATTAACTGCAGGATTACTTTCGGCAGTTCTTGTTTCAACAAACCTAGCAATAGGTTATGCTGATTCTGAAACGACCGAACCATCACAATCGACAAATGTACAAGAAATGAGAATAGGTGATGGTACTGAAAACGGAGAACGAAAAGATCAATCAAAAAATGATCAATACAATGAAGACGAAAAAAATATAGGGCAATTAACAGAAAAGGATAATGATAAGGCTGTATCTGAAATAAACTCAAAGGATTATGGAGATATAAATGCTGATGATAAAAATTCAGAGGACTATCTAAAGGCACTTGGAGTTTATGATAAGATATCAGGAAAGGATAGATACGAAACAGCTGTTAGAATATCACAAAGCGGTTGGCCAAGTGGGGCTGATTCAGTTGTAATTGTAAATGCTTTTAACGCTATGGAGGGAATTATATCTACTCCATTGGCATCGATGAACAAGGCTCCTATATTGGTTACAAAAAATACTAGTTTGCCAAAAACAGTTGCAAATGAATTAAGAAGACTCAAGCCAAAAAATGTATATATAGTTGGAAGTACATACAATGTTAACAGCTCTGTTGAAAAGGCGATTAGAAGCGCCTCTGGAGCAGGTGTAACTAGAATATCAGGTGCTACATTAGGAGATACTTCTGCAAGGATAGCTGAGGTAATGGCTAAAAACATAGGTATTGAAGAGATATACGTAGTTTCAAGTCAAAATGGACCTGCAGATGCTTTAAGTATTGCTGCAAGGGCAGCAGAGAGAGTTCAGCCGATATTAGTTACCGGTAAGGCTAGCGTATCTTCATACGTAAAAAACTTCTTATATAGATTCCCAGCTGACAGAGCCTACTTCATAGGAGGAGATGGCTCAATGCAAAACTCAGTTTTAGATACTGTTAAGGGTTATCTATCAAATAAAAATAATGTAAAGAGAATTTCAGGTAGTGATAGACATTATACTAATGCAAAAATTCTAGATGAATTTTATTCAACAAATGAAAAATTAGTATATATATCAAAATCATCAAATGACGCCTTGGTCGACTCTATTTCAGTGGGACCATTGGCGGGCAAGATGAATACACCTGTTATAATAACACCGACAAATAGAGTGAGTAAGGCCTATGATAAATACCTTCAAACAGCTAAAACAGCTAAGGTAGTTCAAATAGGTGGAGGTATAACGACAGCGGTTATGAATCATTTTTCTAAATCACTGGAAGCTACTAGTTCAGTAGTTGTAAATCCTCAAGCAGATAGGGGAAGAGTTAGAAAGGCAGTACAAGCGCCAAAACAAAAACCAGCTCCAGCACCAGTACCAAGACCTACTCCAACACCTTCAACTCCTGCAGTTACAGAAATTCCAAGCACAGGAGCTTTAAGAGGAAGGACTATAGTAATAGATCCGGGTCACGGAGGTCATGACAGTGGTGCAACTGGAAGTGGACAAATGGAAAAACACCTAACTTTAAGAACTGCAAACTACACAGCGGATTACTTAAGATCTCTAGGTGCTAGGGTAATTATGACAAGGACAACTGATGTTTACAGTACTCCTATTTCAAGACCTCAGTTCGCAAATCAATACAGACCTGATTTATTTGCAAGTATCCACTACAATTCTTCAAGCAACTCAAGCGTAGGTGGAACAGAAGTATTCTACCAATTGAGGGATAAAAATGGAGGAAAGAGTAAATCAGCTGCTCAAGCGATCCTAAACAATATAGTTAGGACATTTGGAACAGTTAACAGGGGAATAAAGACAAGGGTACTTCCAGGAACGGATAACACCGATTATCTCGCAGTATTAAGAGGTTCAAATGGTCCAGCCCTACTTGTCGAAGGAGGATTTGTATCTAACCCTAGTGAAATGAATAAAATAGTAAACAAGATCGGTCTCAAGGCGATGGGAGAAGCCATAGGTCGAGGAATAGCACAGATATTTGGAAGATAGTTTTTAATGCTATAAATAAAGTGTTGTTCAATACTATAACCAAATAAAAAAATATTATCATAGCGTGAGTTTTTATAATAAAAACTCACGCTATTTTTTGTTTGAGTTGTAAATCTGAACCATTCAACACTAATTA
>JASBZE010000064.1 GCA_029983575.1 Peptostreptococcaceae bacterium | reverse complement strand
TATTATCAACCAAATATCTAAGCCAAAGGCATCCACCTTCTTTAACTTCTACATTTTCTAGTTTGAATCCCACAGGGCTGTCTTCAGTCAATCCATCACTGACTGCAAATAATGATGGAGTTTCGTTTGAACCATCGGCCACAGGAGCTATTACAATACTAATTTCATCGCACATTCCTGCTTGAATAAATGACCAGTTTAAAACTGCTCCACCGCCAAGCATTAGTCTTTCAATTCCAAATAGAGTTTTAAGCTTTTCCAAAGCCATTTTATAATTTAGAGAATCTCTTCCGGCGATTATATATGAAATGCCTAATTTTCTTAAGAAAGATTTATAAGCATTACTTGCTTTTTCAGTTAAAACCTCTATAACATGTGCTGTTGTTTCAATATATGTCAAGGTATCGCTTCTCCAACCTAATTTTCCTGAAGGGTCTACAGAAATATAGTACATACCAGCTTTTTTCGCTATAAAATCTCCCTCTGGGACTTCAGGTGCATTTTGATCAAGTTCCGGTTTTTCATAAAATGTAAAATTGTCATCAGTCGTCACACGACCGGAAAGCCAGCCTTGATGCTTATAATAAGGATTTTTTCCAAAAGAGATATTGTAAAAAATATCTCCTGCCTTACTTCCTTCATCTGTTTCCATGTACTTACCCATTATTTTACCATCAAGGGAGGTCATCATGTGACAAAAAATATATGGTCTATTCATTTTTAAATCCTCCAATTTGTGTTTATGCTAATCAACTACTATTTCTACGAATCGACTGCTACCTTATATTATTTACTAAAAATGATTAAGATTTTCTCATTGGAATTTTGAATCTTATTCGTGAATTTTCCAACCATTTAGCCATTCTGCTGTTTCAGGTAAACTGTGGTCTATTATTTCGCTCTTTCCTAGGTCTAAACTTTTTATAGTTTCCATATCTTCTTCACTTAATTTGAAATCCCAAATATTAAGATTTTCCTCCATACGCTCTTTATGTACTGATTTAGGTAGAATCACTACCCCTCTTTGTATGTTCCAACGCAAGACAATTTGAGCTACTGTTTTCTTATATCTCCTCGCAATCTCACTTAATACTTTATTTGTAAAGATTTCATGTTTACCCTCTGCTAGAGGTACCCACGCTTGAGGAACGACTCCAAGCCTCTTCATATTTTCTAATGCATCCTCTTGCTGGAAGAAAGGGTGTAGCTCTATTTGATTTAACATAGGTTTAGTTTTTGCATTAACGTAAAGGTCTGTCAAACGTCCTGGGTAGAAGTTACATACGCCTATTGCTCTAACAAGGCCTTCTTCATATAATTCTTCCATTGCTCTCCAAGAACCATAATAATCACTGAGTGGTTGGTGAATTAGGTATAAGTCGATGTAATCAAGACCTAGTTTATATAGTGATGTCTTAAAGGCTTTTTTAGCATTTTCATAGCCGGCATCTTGGATCCATAATTTAGTTGAGATAAATAAATCTTCTCTCGCGATTTCACTTTCTTTAATAGCTTTCCCTACAGCTTCTTCGTTAAAATAAGCAGCTGCAGTATCAATCATTCGATATCCTGCTTTTAAAGCTTCACTTACTGCCTTTTCAGTATCTTCTCCCTCTGGTATTTGGAAAACGCCAAAACCTTCCATAGGCATTTCTACTCCATCACTTAATTTTATATATTCCATATTTACTCCTTTATTTACTCATTTTATAAATTGCAATATTCATCGTCAGTTACAGGTTCACACCATTCATTTGAACCTCCATCAGCAGGTACTTCAACAGCAAGATGTGAAAACCAGCTATCTTTTCTGGCACCATGCCAGTGCTTAACTTCAGGGGGAATATTTACAACATCGCCCGGCTTTAACTCTTGTACCTTTTTGCCCCATTCCTGATAGAAGCCTAATCCAGAAATACACAATAGAATTTGTCCTCCCTTATGATGGATGTGCCAATTATTTCGACAGCCGGGTTCAAAAGTTACATTAAAAATTTTTACTCCTTCTGTTGAAAGTATATTTAAATAGCTTTGACCAATAAAATACTCAGCATATGCATCATTTTTTTCGCCAATAGGAAATATATCCTTTGCTTTCTCCATGATATCTCACTCCTTTCTTTTATCTATATAGTATAATCATTTTGTTTGTTTGAGAATTTCCAATATGTTATAATGGTATAAACTTAATGTTTATAGTCTTTGGAGGTGAACGATGTATAACTATCAACTTGAAACTTTTGTTTGTGTTGCAGACAGCGGCAGTTTTTCTAAAGCAGGGGAAAAATTATATATATCAGCTACAGCAGTAATGAAGCAAATTAATTCTTTGGAAAGCCATTTAAAATTAAAATTAATTGAAAGGACACCTCGTGGAGTCTTTCTGACGCCAGCGGGTGAAGTTATCTATAAAGATGCAAAATTTCTCTTTGACTTTTCTAAAAATTCTATAGAAAAGGCAAGGCAAGCAATGAATGTATATGAAACGACTTTTCGTATAGGAAGTTCTATTTTAAATCCTATAAATGCATTTATGGATTTATGGTATAAGGTAAGCAAAGATTTTAATAATTGCAAGATTAGACTTGTTCCATTTGAGGACAATCACGAAGGTATTGTTTCAGAGATTTCACAACTAGGAGAAAAGTTCGATTTTATTATAGGTGTTTGTGATTCTAAATTGTGGCTTGAGAAATGTAATATGGTCACTTTAGGTAGTTATAGGGTTATGTGTGCTGTTTCCAGAGATCATTATTTGGCAGAAAACAAAGAACTTGAAATCAAAGATTTATATGGACAGACTTTAATGATGATAAAGGATGGGGATTCAGAATTTAATGATCTTATTCGAAAAGATTTGACTAAAAACCATCCTGAAATTTTAATAGAAAACACGGCACAATTTTATGATGTTTCAGTTTTTAATCGTTGTGAGGAATCCGGAAATGTTCTCTTGACATTGGAATGCTGGAAAGACGTTCATCCATCACTTGTAACAATTCCTGTAAATTGGGATTACAAGGTACCTTATGGGCTACTATATTCACTAGATCCTTCTGAAAATGTGATGAGGTTTGTAGAGGAGGTAAAATCTTTAAGTAAGTGATATATTATTTTACTATAGAGAAGTATAAAGTGTAATATTTAATGTCAATATTTATATGTTTCTAAGAACAATTGATTCTTAGTTTATAAGTATACCAATACTGACCACTCAATATGAATTGAGTGGTCAGTATTGGTGTCTAAAAATGTATTACAAATTTATAATAAATTTAAGAAAAAAACTAGATACTGATTAAATATTACTTTATTAGTACTGTTTTTTTAAAGAAAAAAGCAGTATTTTTGTTGCTTTTGCAACGGAAAATTACTTTTAAAATAAAAGTTTATTAATTTAGGAATAGTGAATTAAAAATATACGTTTACTTATTAAAATAAGAAAAACAGGAAAATAACATTAAAAATTAAAATTTTAAAATAAAATAAATGAATATTGTGAAAAATGAAGCCACAAAAGATTGTGATTTTTTCTTGTTTTTCTATTGACATATATATATATATATATATATATATATAATGTAAATTAGGCAAATGGAAAACCGTAACATAGTTGATTTAAATGTATTCTTTCCTAAAGTTGGTTTGAAATTCTAGATTTTTTATTGTTTAGCGGATTTCCTTGAAAAATTATGGGAGGGTTTTTTTGAATGAAAGGACAACTTAACAATCAGAACAAAAGAGTTCAAAGAAAAGAAAAATATGGCATGAGAAAACTTAGTGTCGGATTTGTATCATGTATGCTAGGTGCTGTTATGGTATTCTCAAGCGTTGGGGGAAGTTTTGCTGCAGGTGCTGTTACTGAACCAGTAGTAAACAAAAAACAAGAACAAAATGTTGATGATAAGGCTACAGAACTTCAGAAAAAGAAAGAAGAGGCTGTTAAGAAATTAGAAGCTAAAAGAGATGAGCTTCTTAAAAAGGTTGATGAAGATAAGAATCTAACTGACAAAGATAAGGCTGATATAAAAGAAGATATCAACAAGGCTTTTAATTTCCAAAAAGGAAAGATAGAGAAAGCTAAAGATGCTGAAACTCTCGCAGACAGAATAGAAAATGCTGAAGATGTTCTTAATGCTAAAGAGGCTACTATTAATGAAAAATCAGAAAGTGCTTTAGAAACTTTAAAAGGCTATACTGCTGGAAGTATAGGTGAAAAGTTAAAGGCGGATTTAGAAAAAGTTCAAAATGATAAGACTCTTAATGAGGAACAAAAAGCTGCTAAAGCAAAAGAACTACAAGAAAAATATGATGAAGATACAAAAAAAGTTAATGAAGCATCAAGTAGAGCCGATGTTCTATTAGTTAATGATAAGGAAGCACAAGCAGAATTTACTAAAACAAAAGATGAGTATAAAGCTCAAGTAGAAAAAGATTATGATGCTCTCCTTAATAAAGTAGATACTAAGAATGTAGAGCTTAGAAAAGAAATAGAAGAAACTAAGAAGACAGATACAGACGAAATAATAAAAGCAGATAACTATGCTAAATTGGATGCTGCTAAAGTTAAAGTAAATGAAAATAAGAAAAGACTTGAAGAAAAAGCAAACAAAGAAAAAATAGAAAATAAAAAGCTTACAATAGAAGAAATAGATGCTATTTTATATAAAGAACACGATGTAAGGGATACATATATAAGAAATGTTTTAGATAAAGATCCAAACCTCACAAAAGAACAAAAAGCTGATATAACTAAAGAATTAGAAGATACATTTATGCAATTAAGTAAAGCTCTACAAGAAAAACCTCTTACAAAAGAAGAAGGTAAGAAACTTGCAGATGCAGCTAAAGCAGAACGTGAAAATATCATAGCAAAAGCTACTAAATTATCAGAAGAAGCTAAAAAAGCGAATGAAGATAAGGATAAAGTTTCTAATGAAGAAAAGAATGATTTAATATTAAAGGCATTTGAAGATAGAAATAAACTTATAGATGAAATTAAAAAGAACAGTGATTTAACTAAAGCTCAAAAAGATGCACTAGATAAAAAAGCTAGAGATATCTTTAGAGACTACAAAAATAAAGTAGAAGATGATAAGTTAAAAAACTCTGAAGTTAAAGGTCTTACAGAAAAACTTGCAAAAGATTATGCTGCTGTTAGAACTGAAATGAAAAACGTGGAAGCTTTAGAAAAAGCTAAAGATAAAGCAAATCTAGATCTTGATGAAGCTGTAGATAATGCTATTGATGCTGTTAATGCTATTAAAAATTTAACAGAAGGTGAAAAACAGGGTATAGTAAATAAAATTGAAGCTATTGAAGACAAAGCTGAAAATGATATAGAAGCTGCCACTACACCAGAACAAGTTAAAACTATATTGGATAAAGCTATAAAAGATATAGCTGATGTAGTAAATTCAAATATATTGGAAGATGCTAAGAATCAAGCAAATCTAGATCTTGATGAAGCTGTGGATAATGCTATAGATGCTATTAATGCTAGAAAAGATCTAACAGAAGCTGAAAAACAAGCCCTAGTAAATAAAGTTGAAGCAATTGAAGATAAAGCTGAAAATGATATAGAAGCTGCTACTACACCAGAACAAGTTAAAGCTATATTAGATAAGGCTAAAAAAGATATAGCTGATGCTATAGGAATTTCAGATAAATTGGAAGATGCTAAGAATCAAGCAAATCTAGATCTAGATAAAGTTGTGGATGATGCTATAGATGTTATTAATGCTAAAAAAGATTTAAAGGAAGCGGAAAAACAAGCCCTAGTAGATAAAGTTGAAGCAATTGAAGATAAAGCTGAAGATGATATAGAGGTTGCTACTACTCCAGAACAAGTTAAAACTATATTAGATAAGGCTATAAAAGATATTAAAGCTATTACTGATAAGCTATCAAATAAAGGAAAAGGCGGATATTCTGGTGGAGGTAGCTCAAGCAGTAGTTCAGTTGTAGATGAAACTTCTTCAGCAGCACCATCAAGAAGAATTTCAGGAAGTGACAGAATTCAAACAGCTGTAGAAGTAAGTAAGTTAATGAAAAACAATAAGGTAGTTGTATTAGTTAACAAAGATACATTCTCTGACGTATTATCAGCAACTCCATTTGCACACCAAGTGGGAGCTCCAATACTATTAACTAATGTTCAAGCTACACCTCAAAAAACATTAGATGAGCTTGCTAGATTAGGCGTAGAAAAGATCTACATAATAGGTGGAGATAATTCTGTATCATTAGCACAAGAACAAAGTCTTAAGAAAACATATAAAGTAGAAAGAATAAAAGGATCTGACAGATACGAAACTTCAGCAAAAATAGCTGAACAGATGCAAGCAAGAGGTTCAAAATCAATAGTCGAAGTTGCTAGTGGTGAAGTATTTGCGGATGCTCTATCTCTAACTTCTAAAGCTAATAAAGATAATGCTCCAATACTACTTGTTAAGAAGGATGTAGTTCCAAAGTCTATATCAGATTTTGCTAAGAAATATCAAGCTACATCAGTAACTGTAGCTGGTGGAGTTAGCACAGTATCAGATACTGTAGCAAATGCTATAAAAGCTAACTCTAATAAAGAGGCGAAACTTACAAGATTAAATGGTAGAGATAGATATGAAACTGCAATAGCTATAGCAAAAGTAACTATGGAAAACTCAACTAAGGGAATATATACTAGTGGTGAGGTATTCGCTGATGCTCTAGTATCAGGAGTTTATGCTACACAAGTTGATGCTCCAGTACTTCTTGTTAAGAGATCATCACTACCTGATTCAGTAGCTAGATACAATAAAGAATCTAAGATAAATGAGTTTGAAGTTATAGGTGGAAATTCTACAGTATCAGATGCTACTTTTGAAGCAATAAAAACATCACTTCAAAAATAATTAAGCAATACAAATTTAAAACTATATTATAATAGACCCTACTATAATAGCTGGTTTGTAATATGATAATAACCCAATTAATATAATATTATTGAAGTGTTGTTTATATATGCTCATCGTTAATTATGAGAATGAGCATATAATAAAAGACTGACTAATGTTAGTCATATCCTAAAAAAGGTGATGTTGCAGAATAGGTAATTCTATTCTGCTCATCACTTTTTTCTATGCCTAAATTTAAGAGAAAGGAGGCGATAATATGAGTATGTATTTGTTTGATGAACAACCTATGCTGGAAAATAAAGCTTTAGACAGAGAATTAGGCTTAAATGATGCCCTTGTGCTTCAACAAATAAATTACTGGATTGAGATAAATAAGAAGTCTGGCAACAATTGTCATGATGGCAAGTATTGGACATATAACTCAATACGAGCATGGCAAAAAAAGATTTCGACTATTTAAGTGTTGATACAGTGAAGCGAACTTTTGCTAAGCTTGAAAAAGCGGGATATCTTTTAGTTGGAAACTATAATAAAGATCCTAGAGACAAAACAAAGTGGTACACAATAAATGATAATAAATTAGAAGAATTTTATTTTGAACTAAATCAAAGAAAACAAGAGAAAGAAAGAGAAATATTAGAACAAGTAAGTAAAAGTGCTATACCTAATGCATTAGGGCAAAATGCACCAATGGAAGATGGCAAAATCAACCAATGCAATGAGGCATTTAGCACCGATGCATTTGATGAAAATCTACCAGTGCATTATGGCAACTTACATGAACCATTACCAGAGAGTTCCTCTTTTTTTATGCTTTTCTGTAACATATGTTATATCACACTACATCCCTAAGATTCCTATGACTCCTAGAAAATTAGTACCGGACAAGGGAAATGATAATACTCCAAAAAAAGAGCTACCTAAAACAGGAGATGGATTGAATCCTAGCACAATAGCAGGTATAATTGTATTAGTAGGAGGAGGTTTAATAATTCTGGGAATCAGAAAAAATAGAGAAAGTAGGAATCTCAGAGAAAGAAATAAAAGATAATTTTATAGCATAGAAATAAGCGACAAAAAAGAATAAATTATGAGAAAAAGTAAGAAAAATAAGGGAAAATTCCTGATTACAATTGGAGTTTTGCTTATCGTTGTTGGTACGAACCTTCTATTATACTTTAAATATAAAGTTGAAAGCCAAAAACGGCAAGGAATAATTTTAGAAGAGAAGATGGTAGAAGAAATCGACAAGGATAAGAAAGAAAAAAATGACAAAGGAGAACAAAAATCCAAGGAGGCCAAGCCGTCAAATAAAACAGAGTATAAAGAAAAGAATTATACTGAAAATGACGAAGAAGCGATAGGAGTTATAAGGATTGACAAGATTAATGTAGTCCTTCCTATTTACGACGACTCAAGCAATCAATCATTGTCTGATGGAGTGGGATTGGTTGATACGACGGATTTACCTAGTTCAAATAAAAATACTATCACAGTTCTTGCTGGTCATAGGGGCTCAAGAAGTGGTTTAGAGTATTTCCTAAATATAGGTAAGCTTCAAAATGATGATAAAATCAGAATTACCACTAATGATGAGATCTTGTATTATAAGGTGACGGGTGAGGAGATTATTCAGCCCGATGACTGGAGTAGGTTTATTAGAGAAGAGGATAAAACGAAATTATATCTAATGAGTTGTCATCCTTACCCTCTAAACACTCATAGACTTATAATTAAAGCGGAACTGGTATCAGCGAGTGATAAGTAAAAGACATAAATAGCCGTAGTCTGTAACAACATATTATGTGATGTGCAGGCTACGGTTTTTGTGTTTTGGACAGGTTTGTATGTAATTTCACTAATGGATCATATAATTGCAATTGATGTCGATATATAGTATAGACTTATATAAAATATAGATTTGTATATGAAATAACTAGAAAAATACTGGGTTTATATATAAATTTAGTGAGTTAATAGTTAAAAAATGATATAATTTATAATAAAATAGACAATTGCGCGGGAGGAAGTTTATATGAGCAAGTTAATTAACCAAGAAATAAAAAGCGAGGAAATAAATAACAAAGAAATAAATAACAAAGAAATAAATAACAAAGAACCTAAATTAATAGAAATATTGGACGATGCAGTGGCAAATTTTGGCGAAGGAAGTCAAGAAGGAGCTAAATTTGCATTAAAAGAATGTCAAGAAAAATTTGGTTGCGTATCTGTAAGCCATCAAAAACAAATTGCTGATGCCTTTGAGCTTGATGAAAAGATCATTAAAACAATAATTAAGTTTATGCCATCTATTAAAGAATCAAAGGTAGAGTATGAAATAGTCTGTTGTACGGGGCCGAGGTGTGCTAAAAACGGTTCTATGGAAGTAATAAAGGAGGTAAAAGAGATGACAGGTATTGACTTCAATGAGACTTCAAAAGATGGTAGGGTGAGTCTGAGAAGTCAAAACTGTTTTAAAAAATGTAAATTCGGACCCAATATTATGATAAATGGAAAGTTTCATCATCATATGAACAAGGGTAAAGTTAAAGAGGTGCTTGGAGAAATATTAAAGTAATTAAAGGAGAATCTATGGGTAAGACAAAAATAGAAAAAAATAAGGCTCAAAAGGATCTAAAAACTAGGGGTCAAAAGAATATTGAAGAGAGCGAACAAGAGAAAATAGAAGCTAGGGAAACAGAGAAAATAGAAGCTAGGGAACAA
>JASBZE010000063.1 GCA_029983575.1 Peptostreptococcaceae bacterium | reverse complement strand
CATAAAATTTCCCTATTCGACAGATTTTAGCGATTCAACCATCTTTATTCTAACGAGCTTAAAATACATCGCCCCATTTACAAGTAGGGAGAATAGAGCGGTCAGTAGAAAAGAGTATAGAAAACTCATATTTTGAATTGACTTAGGAAACATCATATTATCCATCTCAAAGGTCGATATTATTACCCTGTGAAGACCAATCCCCATCGCAAATCCTAGAAGTATACCAATTATACTTAGTATCATATTCTCACGATATACATATTCCGCGACCTCCAAATCATAAAAACCAAGGACTTTAATAGTAGCTATCTCCCTAATCCTTTCGCCGATATTTATATTAGTGAGGTTGTACATCACGACAAAAGCCAACGCCCCAGCAGAAACAACCATCAGCAAAAATACACTTCTAATACTTTTTACTGTGTAGTTTAAATTGTCAATCCTATCGTAACTCAGATCAACGAGGGCGACATTAGGATTTTTTTCATATTCGCTCTTTATTTTATCTGCTTCTTTATGATTAGTTATTTTTTTGCCGTCTAAATTAAAATACGCCTTATTTATCTTAAATTTGCTATCCTTACCCGTAACTTTTTCATAGTATCGCTGAGTCATAAATATATAATTTGTAAGGTAGTTCTTACTGATGTCGACGACCTTTGCGCTGTAGGTTATTCCGTCGATATCTTTAAACTCAAACTCATCTCCAGTTTTTAGATGCAGATTCTTAGCATATTGCTCAGTTATAATTGCCCCGTCATCTGTGAGACTAAGCTTCTTTTCGGTCTTGTAATCCAACAAATTCATATATTTATCTAAATCGCCAATACCGCTTTTTCCATTAATACTTACTGACTTGCCATTATCTATCTCGTTTTTTGTATTATTAGCTATATAGCCATCTTCTTTATCTCCGTCAACAAATACATTTAACAATACGTTTTTGTCCTTGCCACCTGATTCGACCGTAACATTATCCTCATAAAAAGGTAAAATGCTAATTGACCTAGAGTTGTTTATAACGCTATTTAGATTAGGATTTTCCTTAAGATTAAACACACCATCATACAAAGTAATTTGACCGTATTGCTCGTCGATTATCGCCTCTATGGAGTTTTTCAGACCGAAAGCCGAAACTAAAAGAGCACAGCAACCGCCGATTCCGAAAATAGTCATAAAAAATCTCTTTTTATACCTAAAAATATTTCTGAATGTGACCTTCTTAATAAAACTAAGCCTCTTCCAAATAAAACCTATCTTCTCTAAAAATATAGACTTACCTACCTGAGGAGCTTTCGGCATAAACAATGTTATTGGTGTTTCTTCTAAGTCTTTTGCACATGCTAGAGTAGCCGTAAAACTAGTTAGTGCTACTGAAGCTATAAATGTCGCAATGCAAAGACTGGGAGCTATCGTGTATTTCATCTTCGGTATCACGTACATCAAACCGTAATTATCATAAACGATTTTAGGGAAAATCAATATTCCTAAAACTATTCCCAAAGCTGCACCTACAGAAGCAGCAGAAGTAGAGTAGAACCTGTATTTCTGCTCGATTTGATAGTTTGTATATCCTAGAGCTTTCAATAAACCGATATTTCCCCTCTCCTCATCTACCATACGAGTAATAGTGGTCAAGCAGACCAAAAAGGCTACGATAACAAAAAACACTGGAAACACCTTTGAAATTGAGTCGACCTTTTTTGTAGATTCTCCGTAGTCAAAATATGAGAGGTATGAATTTCTGTCAAGTAGAAAATATCTGGCATCGATAGGTTTTTCAGCCTCTTTTAATGCCGAGTTCAACTTGTCATTTGCCATTTTTAACTGTTCATCAGTTTTTTTCTTCTCATTTTTTAGTTTCTCCTTGCCAGAATCTACATCCCTCAAAGCAGAGTCTATCTCATTTCGTGAGAGTGGTGTATCAAGCCCGTTATAATTTGCTGAACTAAGATAATCAAGTCTTGTTTCATTAGTTTCTAACTCGACTTTAGCATCTGTCAACTTCTTATCCGCCTTTGATTTTGCGTCATTTAACTTAGTCTGTTCATCTCTTATCTTAGCGACCGCCTTGTCTGTGATATTTCTTTTTCGCCTAGTTACAAACCCGCTTAGCATCTCTTTTAACTCGTCTTGATTGTCATCGATTAAAGAAGTGTACTTATCGCTATATGCCTTTTGTTCAGGTCTTTTATCGAGTTTGATAAGTATCTTAGTAAACGTAGGCAAATTAAAATCCTTTTTATTTATGTATATATATGAATTTGAATTCAGCCCAGAATATAGAAGTTTGCTTTTTTCAGAAAATAAATAAACGGGTGAATTGACACTTCCAACAACAGTGAAACGCCTAGTCTTAAGTGGGTTTACCTTATTTCCTGAGTCGTCTTTTACATTTATATCGGTTGAGATTTCAATCTCGCTACCGATTGGAACCAGAGGTTTTCCTTCTTTGTTTGACTCAACAACGGCCTCTCCCTCATTTGAAGGAAGTCTTCCTCTAATAACTTTCAAACCGTTTATCTGATCCTCATCTTCAAAAGAATTAACGTCTAAAGTCACTTCCTTGTCATTAACTACAGTAGTACCTGGAATATTGTATACACCCTCAGCCTTGTTAACATAACCTAGAGATTCTGTATCAAATAAATCGTCCTCTGTCAAACCTAGGGTCGACACCATCTCAAAATCCGCCAAATTGTATTTTTCATAATATGAATTCAAAGTATTTTTCATTGCTATTGGAGCAGTCTTAAGCCCTATGAAAAATGCCACGCCAAGAGCCACGATAATAGCTATGGAAAAAAATCTATCCAATGAATTTTTAATTGTTCTGTATCTATCTTTTTTCAAAGAGCTTCTAGCCAAAAAATCACCTCCAATACTAATTTACAAATCTTCTGCTCAAATAATCGTTCTATTACTCAAACTACCATTCTATCATTCAAATTACCATTCTATTACATAAACTACCATTCTATTTCTTCGATTGGCTTAGGATTTTCATTTATTTTTTCGTCTTCTATCTTGCCGTTTTTAACGTGTATAATTCTATCTGCCATATCTACTATAGCTAGGTTGTGAGTTATTACAATTACCGTCATTTTATACTTTCTAGATGATTCGTGAAGTAGTTTTAATATTTGCTTTCCCGTTATATAATCCAAGGCACCAGTCGGCTCATCACATAGGAGAAGACGTGGATTTTTAGCTAAAGCTCTTGCAATAGCTACTCTCTGCTGTTCCCCTCCCGATAGCTGTGACGGAAAGTTGTTTTTTCTATCATTAAGACCGACGGCATCAATGACTTCATCGACGTCCATCGGATCTTTACAAATTTGAGTAGCCATCTCAAGGTTTTCTTTAGCAGTAAGATTTTGTATTAAATTATAGAACTGAAAAACAAAGCCCACTGTATATCTTCTATACGTTGTCAAAGCTTTTTTAGAAAACTTAGCGACATCCCCTGAATCGACGAACACATTTCCTGATGTAGGTGTGTCCATACCACCAAGAATATTTAAAATCGTACTCTTACCAGCACCAGACGCACCAGCGATCACGACGAACTCACCTTCATCAACTGTGAAATTAACCCCGTTAAGAGCATGGATCTTTACCTCGCCCATCTGATATGTCTTAGTAACATTGACTAGTTTTATTATATTTTTCTTAATATCTTTATTATCTTCGTTATTTCTACCTTTATTTCTGTCTTTATCATTAACCATATAATCACATCATTTCTATATATTTACATATTCTAATTATACACTATAAATTTGAAAAAGCTTTTGTAAAAAAAATAAAAATTTTTGTGAAAATAGTTGCAAAATTTCTCAGTATATAGTACCATTGAGGTATAGATTAACTGTACCTATGAGGTACAGAATAAAAAATAAATTAATTTCTATATGATAGGGATTAATTTCTTAACAAATTAAAACTTTTTGGAGGTAACTAAAAATGGCAAAAATCGTTGTAGTAGGAGCAAACCATGCGGGTACAGCCGCAATCAACACACTAACTCAAAACTATGATCATGAGGTTGTAGTATTTGACAGAAACTCTAACATAAGTTTCCTTGGATGTGGTATGGCACTTTGGATAGGTAACCAAATATCTAATGGCGATGGACTATTCTACTCAAACAAAGAAACTCTTGAAAAACAAGGAGCTAAAGTTCATATGGAAGCACCTGTTGAAAAAATTGACTTTGATAAGAAGATAGTATACGCTACTCTAAAAGACGGACAAAAGGTTGAAGAATCTTATGACAAGCTAATACTTGCTACTGGTTCAGTTCCTGTAATACCAAATATACCTGGTAAGGATCTAGAAAACGTACAGCAAGTTAAACTTTATCAAGATGCTCAAGAAGTTATCGAAAAACTTAAAAACCAAGACATCAAAAATGTCGTTGTAGTTGGAGCTGGATATATTGGTGTTGAGCTTGCAGAAGCTTTTGAAAGACATGGAAAGAAAGTAACTATGATAGATATAGCTGATACAGTTCTACCAGCATACTATGACAAACCATTTACAGACAAAATGAAGAAAAACCTAGAAGATCACGGTATCGAGCTAGCATTCGGACAATCTGTAACTGAAATAAAAGGCGACGGAAAAGTAGAAAAAGTTGTTACAGATAAGGGTGAATTCCCAGCAGATATGGTTGTTCTTTCTATAGGATTTAGACCAAACAACGTAATAGGTAAAGATAAATTAGAGCTTTTCAAAAACGGTTCATACCTAGTAAACAAAAAACAAGAAACTAGCATTCCGGACGTTTATGCAATTGGTGACTGTGCTACAGTTTACGATAATGCAATAGACAATGTTAACTACATAGCACTTGCAACAAACGCTGTAAGAAGTGGTATCGTAGGAGCTCATAATGCAGCAGGAACAGCTATCGAATCTAATGGTGTTCAAGGTTCTAACGGAATCTGCATCTACGGATTAAAGATGGTAAGTACAGGTATAACTGTTGGTAAAGCTGAAAAACTTGGAATAGAAGTAGGTTATACTGACTTTGAAGACACTCAAATGCCAGCATTTATAGAAACAACAAATCCAAAGGTAAGCATCAGAATAGTATATGACAAGAAATCTAGAGTTATCCTAGGTGCTCAAATGGCTTCTGAATATGATATGTCAATGGGTATCCACATGTTCTCACTAGCAATCCAAGAGAAGGTAACTATAGACAAACTTGCACTTCTTGACATATTCTTCTTACCACACTTCAACCAACCATATAACTACATAACAATGGCGGCTATAACAGCTAAATAGGTTGATATTACTAATGTTGAGAAGTTACATATGTTGCTTTGGTAGCAGTTTGGTAGCACTTTGGTATAAAGTAGAAAAAAAGTGCACTACTTAGATAATAGTGTTTCCAATACTTTTGTAGCAATTACTGATTTCTCTTTATATAAATGTGAATAAGTGTTAAGGGTTGTTGTTGGGTTAGAATGCCCAAGACGCTGAGAAACCACTAAAACATCAACACCATTATTAATAAGCATGGACGCATGAGAGTGTCTTAAATCGTGAACTCTTATATGTTTAAGTCCATGCTTTTTTGTTGTTCTTCTTATTTGGGAGGATAGCCAAGTGTTGGTTGGATGATTAAAGAGTTTAACATCTTTTTTTGGTTTATATAATTTGGAGATGTAATCATGGATTTCATCCATAATAATTGACGGCATTTGAACTCGCCTTACTGATTGCTTATTTTTAGTTTTACAAAATTTGTTTGAGCGGTAGTCATATGATTTATTTATGTCGATATAATCATCATATATGTCACCTATTGTTAAACCTAATAGTTCACCGTATCTTATCCCACTAAAAAATAATATTTTAAAAGCTATTCTTTTTTCTTGTGAGTCTATGTATGATAAGAACTCTTCAAACTCTTCAAGCGTCCAAAACTTCATTTTTGCTTTTTCTGTTGGTAATTTGTCTATCGCTTTTACTGGATTGTAGTCATGGTTATACATTTTATTATAATGTGAAAAAATTGTATATAATATTTCGGTGGTACAATTTATAGTTTTGTTACTTTTACCGAGGTCTTTAAGCTCTTTTTGCCATGATAATATAGAAGATGGTGTTATGTTGTATATGAACAAGTGAAACATTGGTTTTAAATTTTTTGCGTACCATACTTTATTTCTTACTGTAGATTCTCTGAGCCGAGTAGATGCGTACTCAATGTATTGGTTATATGCTTCTTCAAGTGTAAGTTCATTATTTGTTTTATTTACAAATGTGTTTTCCCATTCTACTGCATCTTTTCGTCTTATAAATCCAGTTTTACGTTTTTGAACCGTTTCGCCTTTATAGTTTTTATATCGTATGAATACATCATATTTGCCATTTTTATTTTTAGAAACTGACATTTTACTTTCTCCTTTCTTTGTAGTATAATTTAATTGAAAGATAACTTGTGAAGGACAAACGCTGGATTTTATAAATAAATCTATGTGCCTGGGGTTATCTGAGTGTTGAAGTGGTTCGCTTTGGTCGGGGAGCCACTTTTTTATTTTATACAAAATTAGCCACATACAATTAAGTATGTGGCTATGTGCTGTATAAGCAATGTCTTTAATTAAAGCTCGCTAGGAGCTATGTTTATACTTAATTATATATCCTTTATATTGTGTTGTCAATCATATTTATTCATACATACAATGTTATTACATATGTTTAATATAAACCAATACTGATATTACAAGTACTATCCCTATAATAAACATTACTTTTTCATCTCTTGTTGTTTTTCTTATTTTACTTGTTATTTTCATTTTCTTTCTCCGATTTTTATTTTATTCTAAAATATCACTTATAATTTCTTTTAAAGTTTCTTTATCTATCTTTTTTTCTGCAATCAAAACAACAACTATTTCCATCTTATATACAAACTCATCTATTTTCGCTCTAAAATTATTTCGATATAGCATTAATAGACAACAAGCTATTGATGTTCTTTTGTTGCCATCGTTAAAGGCATGGTTCATTACGAAACTGTACAATAAATGCGTTATTTTGTCGACAAATGAGGGGTAGTATAAATCATTTTGTATGTGTTCTAGAACACTAATTATTAATCCAGAATTGTTAATTCCTTTTAAACCTCCGGATTTATCTATGATTATATCATGTGTTCGTATTACCTCATTATATGATACATATCTGATATTCATAACTATTTATCTCTCAATCTCTTAAAAACATCAATATGTTTATCTATCTGTGATTCTAAAAATCTAAAGTCGTCATCATTTTTTATTTTTGTGATGTAATCTTTTTCTTTAACTGTATTTTTTGTATTTTCTTTTGTTTTTATGTTAGTTTTGTTATCCATATAAACACCTCTATATCTTTTATAGATTATTCAATTCATCAATAACTTTATTAGATACTGAGTTTTTGCCGCCAACTACTATTACATTTTTAATATTATTTGTTTTTATATAGTTTTTGGTGTGACTATTTAATTTATTTGGTTGTGTTAGAAGAACTACACCATTGTTTTGAGTTGCGACCGTGCCACTTGCTAGTGCGTCTGGATATTTGGTTCCGTCGACTAATACTACTGTAGAAACTTTTTTATCAAAAACAACTGAATAGGCTTCTGCCACCTTTGCCGCTGTTTCATATCTATCTTTGCCCGCTATTCTGCCACTATAATAGTAAATACCTCTTCCGTCCTCCATAGTTCTTCCTATGCGTCTAGTCAAGCCTATAGGTTTATCAGCAATAGTTGTTATGCTTGAAGGAACACTATTAAAACCTCCTACTATATATGAGTATCCTTCGTATTCCCCATATTTAGAAAAATCCATATAGTCACATGTAAGGATCGACTTTTCTCTTAAAAGAGTAGATAAGAAAGGTATTGATGATAATAAGTCTGGAAATTTTTTATCATTTACAACAGCAAAATAATCTGCTCCATCAATCGAAAACGCTGGATATTTAGATGATATAAATTCATAACCAAAATCAGGAAGAACCGTGGCAGTAGAACCTTGTGTTTCATATCGCTCAACAGTAATATCCATATTTTTCAATGAATTATCAACTTCTTCATCTATTGTATCGGAACTTCCTATTACATAAACTTTTTTGATATCCAATCTTCTAAATTCATTTGTAATATGCTCAGATAAAACATCACTAGAAATTATATAAAAAGGAACTTTTAAAGCATTCGCCATATATGAACCATATAAAGCAGTTCGAAAATCTTCACCAGAAGAAATGATAGCTAGATTACCAAATGCTTTATTAAAATACATTTGGTTAACTTTTGTTGCTGTTTCGTATCTATCTCTACCTGATATTCTAGTAACTTTAATATCATTAGCAAAACTAGATGCTGCAGAGCCTAATAATAAAGATAAGCCTAAAAGCGAAGTTAGTATTTTCTTTCTTAACATTTTATTATACCTCCTAAAATTAATTATTATAATCTACTAGAGTAGACATTAATCCAGTTCTGTAAGGTACATTACTACCTTGCCGATTAACTTTAGATTTTCTGTATTTTCAAAGTCGATGATTATATCAGTGAAAGCAACATCGTCACTATCTGGGCGGAAAATAAATCTATTATTATGATTATCAATAAAAATTCTTTTACAGCTATATTCGCCACCGTCGTGAAACACGACCACATCACCATCTTTGATTTGATGTAATGTATTGAAGTTTCTATCTATAAATATAAAAGATTCGTCAGGTATTAATCTATTCATTGACTGGCCGTTTATTCTGGTCGCTAGTATCGATTTACGGCGTGCATATCTACCCATCAATCTATCGGGTAGAGTTATTTTATCAAACTCATAACACGCGTCTATGCGTTCAAGAGAACCAGCAGCAACGGAACTTTCTATGTAATCGTAATCGAATGTTGATTGAATTATATTAATTTTATTTTTATCCACAGCTTCTGATATAAGAGCAGATCTAGAAACACCGAAGAACTCGCATATCTTATCAACCTTATCCATTCGCGGCATATTATATCCTTTTACATAGTTATTTATGGTTGTGTTGCTAACACCAATATATTGGGCTAATTCTAATTGAGTAGCCTGACGCTCGTCGAGCAACTTTTTAAGATTTTTAGAAAAAGTTTTTTGAATATTATTATTGCTTTTATTCATTCTATCACCTCGTTTCTTTACATATATTATAAATTTTAACTTAAAGAAATACAAGTTAAAATATAAAAAAATCAAGTTATTTTTAAAAAAGCTGTTGACATCAAGTTTAACTTGATTTATAATAAGTTTATAAGATATTAAAAAGGGAGGTGAAAAAAATGAAAGTATCATTAAAAGCGGCTAGAGTAAATGCTGGTTTTTCACAAAAAGAAATCGCGAAGAAAATGAAAAAATCAGAAACTACCATTTTAAATTGGGAAAATGGAAATACAATTATAAATGTTATAGATTTTAAAAAAATATGTAAAATTCTTGGTGTTAAAGAAGATGATATTTTTTTTGAAATAAAATCAAGTTAAAGTTGATTTAAAAAGAAATAAGACAAAAAAGGAGCAAAAAATGCAATTACAAATTTTTGAAAATAGTGAGTTCGCTAAAATCAGAACAATAATGG
>JASBZE010000062.1 GCA_029983575.1 Peptostreptococcaceae bacterium | reverse complement strand
ATCTATCTTTAGACTTTAAATTTTTCTCATCAACGCTATATATTATACAACCTTTAAAAATTAATAGACAGTAATAAAAAAAGTAATATATATATATATATATATAAGAAAAATAAGGACTAAATCATAAATCGATTTAGTCCTTTTAGATTCTGTATTAAATATCTATTTGTATATTGCTTCAATAGGGTCAAGGCTCGCTGCCTTAGAAGCAGGAACTATTCCAAATATAATACCCGTTATTATTATTGTAAGTACAGCGTATACAATTCCCGATAAAGATATTATAGGTTTAAAAGGCATTAAATTTCTGGTGTAATAAGTAACCAAAAGCCCTATTACAATTCCTAGAACTCCGCCGCATGAAGTGATGAATACAGATTCAATCAAAAACTGAAGAATTATATCCCTCTTCTTTGCACCTAGAGCCCTTCTGATACCAATTTCTCTATGTCGTTCCATAACTGATACGTACATTATGTTCATAATACCAATTCCACCGATCGCCATGGCTACTATGGTAATTATCTTTACGAATTTATCTATACCCCCAGTAATCTCTTGAAGCTGTTTAGTGACAGTAGTCAAATCTTCTACCTCATAATGTCCAACTACATCTGGATGGAGTTCACTCATTTTTGCTACGGCCTGTTCGCCAACTTCTTTTGGGGAATAGCCTTCTTCAACACTTAGGACGAATGAACCAACTTCATTTGTTCCTGAGTTTGCGTTTAGTCCCTTAAAACCTGCTTTAGACATATAGCAAGTAGGCTGATCCGAATTAAATTGAGTAGCTTTTACAAATTTATGTTCATCTACATCATATACGTAATTTTGATCTATAACACCTATAACCTCAAAATTTCTTCCGTTAATTGTGATAGCTTTTCCAACTATGGAACCCTTATATGATTTCATCAATTCTTTTTCAGCGTCTGTTGTTATTAAAATGGTGTTCAAACCCTGGGTAACTGAATCAAACCCCTTACCCTTTGTAAGTTTGACTTTGTCTTTATCCCCATTTTGTACACCTATATACAAGTTAGCAGTGTTTTTGCCATAAAAAGAATCAAGGGTTATTCTGTCGTCAAAAAATTCAGTCCAGAATTGAGTTTTTGCCTTGACTGACTTTACTCCGTCTATTAGTTCGAGTTCTTGTTTATCGCTCAATCTAAACGCTGAGTATATTAATGACACGTCGTATTCTTGGCTATCAGGTTTAAATAGAATTGTAGCCTGATTCGGGTTAATATTTTCGAATGTCTTGTTTATTTGTGTTTTCATTGCATTACCTAAAGACGTTACGAAGATTACAGAGGTAATGCCGACTATAATCCATATAAATGCTACTACGATCCTTAGCTTGTGTCCTTTGAGGTTAGCAATGGAATTTTTAAGAATACCTAACATATGCTACACCTCCGTTAAAAACTGACCGTCTTTCAATCTTATTACCTTTGAAGCATAGGTAGTAAGATCCTCGTCATGAGTAACCATTATTATGGTTTTTCCTTGCTTGTTTAGGTTTGATAATACGGTCATTATATCTCTACTAGTTTCACTATCCAGTGCACCAGTCGGTTCGTCGGCAAAAATTATAGAGGGGTTGTTTACCAGAGCCCTTGCAATTGCCACCCTTTGCTGCTGGCCACCAGAGAGTTGATTTGGATAGCTGTTTGCCTTATCTCCGAGACCTACAGCCTCTAAACTAGACATGAT
Source organism: Peptostreptococcaceae bacterium (assembly GCA_029983575.1). Lineage (GTDB taxonomy): Bacteria > Bacillota > Clostridia > Peptostreptococcales > Peptostreptococcaceae > JASBZE01. The sequence goes on along the minus strand of JASBZE010000062.1, from coordinate 8,646 downwards.
CCTTTTTCTTTTTTCTTCTGCGCTTACTTTTTCTCTATTGTATATCATAGGAAGTTCAATATTTTGGAATATATTAAGTGAATGAATAAGATTAAACTGTTGGAAAATAAATCCAACATATCTATTCCTGTATTCAGAACGCATGTTTTCACTAATATTTGAAACATCCTTACCGTCAAAAATATACTTACCACTATTGAACTTATCAAGAAAACCTAATATATTCAAGAGAGTGGTTTTACCACTCCCTGATTTTCCCATTATCATAATAAATTCGCCTTGTTTTATTTCTAAGTTAATATTTTTAAGAGCGTGGAAGTTTGTCTTTCCCATCCTATAGTATTTGTTTAAGCTGTATAAAGTAATCAACATAACTTATTTAGCTCCTTTGTCCTCAGAAGAGTCTACATCTTTTACATCCATATCCTTAGCGTCATCAGATCCTGAATGCTTATCTTCTTTTTCAGAGTCAGGGTTTAGCAAATCTCCTTCTTTCATCTCTGGAGTAGGACTCTTGACAATCTGATCATTAGGTTTTAAGTTACCCCTAACTAATGAGAAGTTTCCTTTTTCTTCTACTATATCTACGACCTCTTTCTTAAGAACTCCATCTACCTCTTTAAATACATAAGTAGAGTTGTCGTCAGAAAGTATTGATGTAGCAGGAACTTTAATTGTTTGATTATCTATTTCTATAGATGCCTGCGCGTGGAATCCATTAACCAGCTGGTCTTGTGAGTCAAAAGTTATTTCGACGTCATAAAAAGACAATCCTTGACCTTGACCTTGAGGTGCGCCTACTTGAGCTCCTTCAGAAGGTGAACTACCTGAAGAAGGTCTATCAGAAATAGTATTTATCCTTCCAACTAATTTTTTACCTGAAGAGAGAAGAGTAATATCTGCAGCAGTATCTATAGTTATCTTTGAGATATCCTGTTCAGTAACCTGTCCCTTCATTACATAATCAGTGCTCTGTACTGTTATTAATGGTGAGTTATTAGGGCCACCGCCTTCATTGCTGTTATTCACATATACCTTACCGTCGAAGTTTGACTTGAAACTAGTATATGCTTTTGCTGACTGTTTAGAAATCTGTGAGTTTAGGCTTGAGATCTGACTCTTTACCTGTGGTAGAGCAGGGTCGTCAGCCTGCATGCTTCTCCTTTGTCTTGACAATTCGTTAAGCTGAGATTTTAGTGAGTCAACCTCAGATATAACAGCTTCATTTTTTGTTATAAAAAGAACGTCACCCTTGCTTACTTTTTGACCATCACTAACTTTGACATCAGGAGTTTGACCATCTTGAGGTCCATAGAAATCCTGAGATTGTTTAGGTGAGATTACACCGTTTATAAATACTTTTTCATTTTCCGGTATTGTGTAGGTTTGAATAACCTCGTGTTTTTCATTACCGAAAAGTCCTTTAGAATTAAAATAAATCAATCCCCCAAGCACTATAACTACGACTGCAGCGACACCAATGTATATTTTTGCCCTCTTAGAAAGATTGAACCTCTTTTTCTTTTTAGGCTCGCTTAAATCGTCGATTGATTCATCTAACTCTATGTCAAAGTCATCTTCATTTTTATTTCGTTTAAATCTATTTAAAAATGACATAAATACCTCCAAGTTCATATAAAATAAATATTAAAAAAATTAACACACTATAATTATTTTATCTAATAAACGATTAAAAATCAACTATTTAGAATAAAATATATAATAGTTTTATTCTTCGGAAGTACTTACCTCATTATCCGGATAACTAATCCAATCGCTAAAGCTTCCAATGTATATTTTATGGTCTATTCCTAGCTCTCTAAGTGCTAGTGAATCTACACAAGCAGAAATTCCAGAACCGCAAGAAAGTATTATTTCTTTATCATTTAAATCAGAAAATATATCCTTTAACGAGCTTAGGTCTTTGAACTTTCCATCTTCAAACAATAGACCAGTGGGATAATTTTTAGCAGTTGGAATATGACCAGCCTTAGGGTACATCGGTTCATTTTCTCCTAAGTACCTTTCTCTTGCCCTTGCATCTATAAGGATTGAATCCTCATCTTCAATCTTTTTCTTTACATATTCTATGTCAACTGTTTCAATTTCGTTTTCTTTCATATTTATATGACCGCTCTCGATTTTTTCGTTGCTGTTGACCCTTGTTTCTATTTGACCTCCAGCGAGTTTATATGCTTCGATACCGCCATTTAATATGTATACATTTTCTAGACCGATATTTCTTAATTGAAATAACATCCTAGCAGGTCCATTAAAATCTCCTTCATCGTATATAACAACTATGGTGTCATTGCTTATACCATAGCTTTCAAGAAAGGATTTTAAAACTTCTTTGTCTTGAAGTGGGTTATTCCCTCCATGTTCTTTTGGCTTCTTTGACAATACATTTCTCACGTCAATAAGAAATGCATCCTTTATATGACCTTCTAGATATGCATTTATTCCGTATTCATCATCCATAAGAGAATAACGAGCGTCAAAAATTACCATGCTCATATTGTCATTCATCATTTCTATCAATTTTTCTGGTTCGATTATATATTTCATATATTTCTCCTTTCCAAAAAGTTCTCATCTTTATTATATAATAAAAAACTAAGTATAACTAGATTTATTTAAATATTTAAAGTATTTATTTTATCAACTTAAATAAAGTACTAATCATCCAATTAAATATTTGGTGTTTTCTTAATTGCGAGTCTGTAGTATAATTGATATTAGATGTGTTTTTGAAGCAATTTTTTTTCCAATTGCGAGAAATATCATCTAATAATAAAAAGGGATGGGAGACAGTAAAATGAGCTATAAAATTGTAGAAAAAAAGCAATTAAACGACGTGGTTTTTCAAATGGATATAGAAGCTCCAAGGGTTGCTAAATCTGCAAAACCGGGTCAGTTTGTCATCGTCAAAGTCGATGAAAAAGGCGAAAGGGTGCCATTGACTATTGCTGATTACGATATCGAGAAAGGTACTGTGTCAATAGTATGTCAAGTTGTAGGTGCTTCAAGTAGAAAACTATACTCATATGAGCAGGGTGAAAGCATAAGGGATTTTGTAGGGCCACTTGGACAACCTAGTGAATTTATCTATGAAAACATAGAAGACTTAAAGAAAAAAAGGATGATATTTATAGCCGGTGGTGTTGGAGCAGCTCCAGTTTATCCACAGGTAAAATGGCTTCATGAACATGGAATAGATGTAGATGTAATAATCGGTGCTAGGACAAAAGATTTAATTATATATGAAGAAAAAATGAAAAAGGTAGCTAAAAATGTATACCTTTGTACAGATGATGGTTCATATGGATTTAAGGGTCTAGTGACTGCTAAGCTTGAAGAGCTAGTTGAAAAAGAGGGAAAACAATATGATCAAGCAGTTGTTATAGGACCAATGATAATGATGAAATTCGCTTGTCTAACAACAAAAAAACTTGATATTCCAACTGTTGTAAGTTTGAATACAATTATGGTTGACGGAACAGGTATGTGTGGTGCATGTCGTGTTACCGTTGGAAATGAAGTCAAGTTCGCATGTGTTGATGGGCCGGAATTTGATGGACATCAAATTAATTTCGACGAGGCTATGAGAAGACAGGCTATGTTTAAATCTGAGGAAGGTCAAAAACTTCTTCAACTTGAAGAGGGCGAAACTCATAGACCAGTTGGATGTAATTGTGATACAAAGGGGGGTAAATAATGGCTATAAAGGGAGTTAGAGTACCTGTTAGAAATCAAGATCCTGAAGTTAGGGCAAAAAATTTCGAAGAGGTATGTTACGGATATAACATGGAAGAAGCTCTGGAGGAATCCACTAGATGTCTTGAATGTAAAAATCCAAGATGCGTTAAGGGATGTCCAGTTTCAATAAATATACCAGGATTTATTAAAAAGGTTAAAGAGGGCGATATAAAAGCAGCTGCTGAGGTAATAGCAGAATCTAGTTCACTGCCAGCTGTTTGCGGTAGGGTTTGTCCTCAAGAAAATCAATGTGAGGGAGTTTGCGTAGTCGGTATTAAAAACGATCCTGTATCAATTGGTAAGTTAGAGAGATTCGTTGCCGATTGGTCTAGGGAAAACAAGATAGACCTAAGTAAGACAGCTCCAAAAAATAATATACCCGTTGCGGTTATCGGTAGTGGACCAGCTGGATTGGCGTGTGCTGGAGACTTAGCTAAGCTAGGTTACGACGTTACTATATTTGAAGCTTTCCACGAAGCAGGTGGCGTTTTGACTTATGGTATTCCAGAATTTAGGTTGCCTAAGGAAGAAGTTGTAAAATATGAGGTAAACAGTATTAAAAACCTAGGAGTTAAGATAGAGACAAATGTTGTTGTAGGTAGGACGACTACTATAGCAGAGCTTTTTGACGAAGGTTTTAAGGCTGTATTTATTGGATCAGGCGCCGGTTTACCAATGTTTATGGGTATACCTGGAGAAAATGCCAACGGGGTATTATCAGCAAATGAATACCTTACGAGAGTAAACTTGATGAAGGCTTATAGAAGCGATTACGATACGCCTATAAGGGCAGGAAAGAAAGTTGCCGTAGTAGGTGGAGGTAACGTGGCTATGGACGCTGCTAGGACTGCACTTAGACTAGGAAGTGAATCTTATATAGTATATAGAAGAAGCGAAAAGGAATTACCTGCTAGAATTGAGGAGGTTCATCACGCTAAAGAAGAGGGGATAATATTTAAGACCCTAACAAATCCTAAGGAAATATTGGTTGACGAAAACGGAAATGTTTCTGGAATGATATGTGTTCAAATGGAGCTTGGAGAGCCTGATGAGTCAGGAAGGAGAAGACCTATTGAAATACCTAACTCAGAGTTTACAATAGATGTAGACACTGTTATAATGGCATTAGGTACTAAGCCAAATCCATTAATAGCTTCAACAACTGATGGGCTTGAAATAAATAAATGGAGATGTATAGTAGCAGATGACCAAGGACATACAAGTCTTGAAGGTGTATATGCTGGAGGAGATGCCGTTACTGGTGCTGCCACAGTTATATCAGCTATGGGAGCAGGTAGGGAAGCTGCACGTGGAATAGACGAGTATCTTAGAGAGAAGTACTTAAATAAGTAGAAGTATCTTAAAAGAGTAAATATAGTTTTTTAAGGGGTGATTATTATGTATCAATATGATGAATACATCAATCTAAATAACAGCGAAGAACTTCCTGAAGATTTGAGGGGAAAATGTGTTAGAGTTGTGAGTGTATCCGATAATTTTGAGGACATAGTTGTATTTCATAAATACAAGACTTATACTGTAAATGAAAGGCATATAATTAATCCTGAGAAAAAAGATAATAAGTAAAGTAAAAGGCGAGTAAGGTTTTGAAATTTTGGTTTCAGTTCACTTATTCGCCTTTGTTTTTTTTTATTTAATAATCCGGTTTTAATTTCCGTATAATGCTAAACTGCTTGATGAGTACGGAGACCGTTATAATAAATGAAAATACATCTGCTATAGGTTGAGCATACCAAACACCATCTAGTCCCCAGTAGCGAGGTAATATCAACATAAGGGGGATTAGCATTAATACCTGTCTAAGTAAGCTTAAAAACATCGATGTCTTAGCTTTTCCAAGTGATTGTACAAAATACGACCCCGTTATGTTAACAGATGCTATTGGAAGTATAATAAGCATCTTATACAGCCCGTCTATCGTTAGCTTCATAAGTTTTGGATCCTTATTAAATATGGATACAATCTCCCTTGGATAAGTCCTAGTTAGAATAAGACCAAAAAGGAGAAAGAAAAATGCAACCGTGACTTGAAGTTTATATGTATCCAAAACCCTCTTTCCGTTTTTTGCACCGTAATTGTACCCTACGATTGGTTGTGAGCCTTGATTAATACCGAATAAAGGCATCATAAATATCATGACGACGCTCATAACTGTAGTCATGGCACCAATGGCAAGATCTCCGCCATATTCTTTTAGCGCGTGATTTGCCACTATCTGAACTGTACTGGCGGCAAGTTGAACGGCAAAGGGAGACATTCCTATTGCAAAAGTCATCTTTGTAAGGTCTTTGTCAACTTTTAAATCCCTAAGCCTGATCTTTAGGTTTGACTTAGAAGAGATGAAGTAAATTAAAGATGCAACTGCTGTCAAGGCTTGAGATATTATAGTGGCATAGGCAGCACCAGCAATACCCATATTAAATTTAAATATAAAAACATAGTCTAATATAATGTTAGTGATGGCTCCTGAAACCAAAATTGTTGCTGAGATTGCAGGCTTTCCATCGGCCCTTATCATATGGTAAAGTCCAAAAGACACCATGTTGAATATAATACCAAAAAATATAACCTTAATATACGCTTCTGCGTATATGATCGTATTGTCGCTCGCACCGAATACATAGAGAATCTGATCTAGAAAAACCAGTCCCAGAACCATTAAAATTGCACCTACGATTAAACATAGAACAATTGCATTACCAATTAATTTTTGTGCTGTCTCTATATCTTTTTGACCTAGTTTAATTGATATATTTGTGGTAGCACCCAGACCTATGAGCATTCCAAAGGCTAGTATGACCGTCATAATCGGAAGGCTAAGACCTAGACCTGAAATTGCCATAGATCCAACCTCGGGAATATTACCAATAAATATTCTGTCAACTATATTGTAAAGAGCGTTTACAAGCATTCCGATAATTGCTGGAATCGAGTATTTTGCAAGCAAGGTTCCAACGTTTGCCCTTCCTAATAATTCATAATCCTTCATATTAATTTCCTTTCAATTTATTTTTCCATATAAGCTATGATATCATATAAATAAATATTTAAAAAGCTTTAGTACTTTACACTTTATTAAATTTAAATTCGTGATATAATAAAATATGTAGAATTTATTTAGTTCAAGGAGGAAAATATGGAAACTGCTATTTCGCTTATCGGTGGACTTGGGCTTTTTCTTTACGGAATGAATGTAATGGGAGACGGGCTACAAAAGTCAGCCGGAAGTAAACTTAAAAGCATTATTGAGATGCTTACATCCAATGCTTTTATAGGAGTACTAGTAGGTGCAGGAGTTACGGCAATTATTCAGAGTTCATCAGCTACTACGGTAATGGTAGTCGGATTTGTAAACGCCGGTATAATGAGTATATTCCAAGCGATAGGAGTCATAATGGGTGCTAATATAGGTACTACTATAACTGCTCAGTTAGTATCTTTTAACCTAGAGGGTATTGCTCCATTAGCTGTTGGTATAGGAGTTATTGCTTTATTATTTACTAAAAATGCAAAGCTTAAAAACGTGGCAGAAATTATTATCGGTTTTGGTATTTTATTTATAGGTATGCAGTTTATGAAGGAGTCTGTTGCTCCTTTGGCCAAATTGCCAGAGATGAGAGATGCTATGCTGTATTTTAGTAAAAACCCTTTGTTGGGAGTATTCGCAGGGTTTGCAATAACTGGTATAGTTCAGAGTTCATCGGCTTCTATGGGTATGCTGATAGCTTTATCTTCATTGGGATTGGTGCCAATAACAGCTGCTTTACCAATTCTTTACGGAGATAATATCGGTACTTGTGTAACTTCGCTATTATCATCAATAGGTGCTAGTAGAAACGCAAAGAGAGCTGCAATAATGCACATGACCTTTAATATTTTAGGTACGATATTATTTATAGTAATACTTAATAAACCGATTGTTGCGTTGGTTACTAGACTTGACCCAACAGATGTTTCAAGGCAAATAGCTAACTCACACACGCTATTCAACTTAGTAAATGTATGTCTATTATTGCCATTCCACAAATTCATCGTAAAATTGTCTATGAAGATAATTCCATATAACGAGGAAGAGGAAGAAGCGGATATGAATACTAAGTTCCTTGATGAACGTATCTTAGAAACACCATCAATAGCTTTGGCTAATACATTTGATGAAGTCGTGAGGATGGGTACTAAGGCGGAGAAGACTTTTAAGTATACCTTGTCTTCGATTAAGGACAATGATCCGAAAAAGAACAAAAAGGCTTATGACATGGAAAAGACAGTCAATAAGCTTCAACGGGATATAACTAACTTCCTTATGAAGCTATCGACAAAGTCTTTAGATGAAAATGAGAAGATAGCTACGGATATGTTATTTCATATCGTAAATGACATAGAGAGGTTTTCTGATCATGCGGATAATATCAATGAAATATCTGAGAGTATCAGAGAAAGAAAAATCGACTTCTCTAAAACCGCTAGACAAGAGCTATGGGTTATGACTGATCTTGTAATAAAAAACTTTGAAACTGCTCTTTCTTGTATAAAAGATTACTCTGTAGATAAAAAAATTGAGGTATTGAAGATAGAAAAAGATGTAAATCAATTGGATAAGACCTATAGAGACACTCATATACAAAGGCTAAACAATCAGTTGTGTTCAGTGGAAGCTGGAGTACTTTTCATTGAAATCCTAGGAAATCTAGAGAGGATGAGCGACCACAGCCAAAATATAATGCATAGGTCTGAGGAGATGTACAGAAGTAGAAGAGGAATTAAAAACTAATAGAAAATAAAAAACACCACCACAGAGTAAAATTCATGTGGTGGTTATGTAAAAAGTTTTGTGTATCGGTCCACCCGATATAGTATATTTTTAAA
>JASBZE010000061.1 GCA_029983575.1 Peptostreptococcaceae bacterium | reverse complement strand
AAAAAATTTACATAACTAATTTTCAAGTTGCAGCTTTACTCAATTACTCCTATTTTGAAATAATGTCTTTTACCTTCATCAATCTTGTTATAGCAGCCCTTTCTCCCTCTTCAAGCTTCATCCTAATATAAGTGATGGTCTCTTCAAGCTGAGGTATAGTTCTGTACTCAAGGGCATTTACCCTTCTTCTAGTGCTCTCTATATCATCTGCCATAAGTTGGCATGCTTTTTCTATTTCTGCAAGCTTAAGTAGTTCCGGCAGTATTGAATAAAGTTTTCTGACAGCCTCATCTAGCTCAACTGAGGTCATGGCGAATCCATATGGGTAAATACCCGATTCGTCCTTGCCTTCTTCTCTCTCAAAATTCATAACAGGCACGTTGACGCTCATCAAGTTTCTTGTCTCAACGTCAAGTCCTATTTTTTCCTTTGGTATTGCCAGGGCCTCATCAAGCATTTGTGATGAATTTGAGCTTCTAGCCAATAGAAAGTCCTCGAAAGAATCCGTTAGTTTAAGCTCAACTTCTTCTCTCAGTCTCTTGTTCTCCTTGATCATAGCTATAAATTGTCTCATCAACTCATCTTGCTTATCTTTCAAGAGTTTATGCCCTCTTTTGGAGGTCACGAGTCTAGCCCTAAGCCTTGTAAGTTCCATCCTAGTAGGATTTACATTTAGTCTTGCCATCTCATCACCCCCTGATTAGTTATCCAGGTATTTCTCGATTAGGTTGTCCTTTATCCTCTTTAGTTCTCCTCTAGGTAGAATTTTTAGTAAATCCCAACCTATTGTCAAAGTATCTATTATAGTCCTGTTTGAGTTATATCCTTGGCTTACATACACCTTTTCAAATTCATCCGCAAATTTAGCAAAGGCCTTGTCTGATTCAGATAACGCAGATTCTCCCAAGATTATTTGAAGCTCCTTAGCCTCTTTTCCTGACGCATAGGCAGCGAACAATTGGTTCATAGTATCTGCATGGTCCTCCCTAGTCTTGCCCTCACCTATTCCCTTGTCTTTAAGTCTTGAAAGAGACGGCAAAACGTCGATAGGAGGTTTCATATTCCTCTTATATAATTCCCTAGATAGAATTATCTGACCCTCTGTTATATATCCAGTTAAGTCTGGAATTGGATGGGTCTTATCTTCCTCAGGCATTGTAAGTATCGGTATCTGAGTTATAGATCCCGGCCTACCCTTTATTTTACCCGCTCTCTCATAAAGAGTGCTTAGGTCTGTATATAGATACCCCGGATATCCTCTTCTTCCTGGAACCTCACGCCTTGCAGCAGATATTTCCCTAAGCGCCTCGCAGTAGTTTGTTATATCCGTCATAATTACAAGTACGTGCATTCCCTTTTCAAAAGCTAGGTATTCAGCTGCCGTAAGTGCCATACGAGGTGTTGATATACGCTCTATGGCAGGGTCATTAGCTAGGTTCATAAATAAAACCGCCCTGTCGATAGCACCTGTTTTTTTGAAGTCATCTATAAAGAACTGCGCTTCTTCAAAAGTTATACCTATGGCTGAGAAAACAACTGCGAATTTTTCGTCATCTCCCAGAACCTTAGCCTGTCTTGCAATCTGAGCCGCCAAGTCAGCATGAGGAAGTCCTGATGCAGAGAATATCGGCAGCTTCTGCCCCCTTACAAGGGTATTTAGCCCATCTATGGCAGATACGCCCGTCTGGATAAATTCGGATGGGTAGTCCCTTGCTACTGGATTTATAGCTATACCATTTATGTCTAACTTCGCTTCAGGTATAAGTTCCGGTCCTCCATCTTTTGGGTTTCCCATTCCATCGAATACCCTTCCGATCATATCCTCTGATACCCCTAGAGTAAGAGGTCTACCTAAAAATCTTACCTTTGATTCCTTTAGGTTGATTCCGGCTGAACCTTCAAAAAGCTGAACCATTGCACGGTCTCCCTTTATCTCTAGCACACGACCTCTTCTTGTCTCACCATTTTGGAGTTTAATTTCTACTAGTTCCTCAAACTTAACTCCCTCAACTCCATCGACTATGAGTAGGGGACCAACAATCTCTCTTATAGTTTTATACTCTTTAATCATCAGATCCGCCTCCTCTATTGATTAACTCATCTATTACTGAACTTATTTCATCTGATATTTCTTCAATTTTATCGAGCTCTTCCTCTGATACGTACTTTGCTCTCGCTATCTTTTCCCTGACGTCTAGATTTTCTAACTCGCTTAAATAAACTCCTTCATTTAATCCTCTTTGAGCTTCTCTATAAAACTTGAGAACTAATTCTAACATTATATCTTGTTTTTTTAGAGAAGTATATGTATCTACTTCTTGGAACGCATTTTGTTGTAGATAGTCCTCCCTTATTGACTTAGCTATTTCTAATTTCAGCTGGTCTTTTTCAGAAAGTGTATCCTTACCTACTAGCCTAACAATCTCTTGTAATGAGCTTTCCTCTTGTAGAAGTTCCATAGCTTCTGCCCTATTTTTTGGAAATCTACCACTTACATTTGCCCCCATCCATTCGTCGACAGCTGGTTGATAAAGTGAGTATGAATCAAGCCAAGATATCGCAGGGAAGTGTCTTCTATAGGCGAGGTTGGCATTTAAGCTCCAAAATACCTTAACTATTCTAAGAGTTGCCTGAGAAACAGGTTCTGAAATATCTCCGCCTGGAGGTGAAACGGCACCTATTATAGTAAGCGCACCCTCTCGTTTGTCCTTTCCATTACAGATTACCTTACCGGCTCTCTCATAAAACTCCGCAGCCCTTGATGCTAGGTAAGCTGGATAACCCTCGTCACCAGGCATCTCCTCAAGTCTACCGGACATCTCCCTTAGAGCCTCTGCCCATCTGGATGTTGAATCCGCCATTACAGCTACAGAATATCCCATATCCCTAAAATACTCAGCTATTGTAATACCTGTGTAGATTGAGGCCTCCCTCGCAGCAACCGGCATATTAGAAGTATTGGCTATGAGAACAGTCCTCTTCATAAGAGGCTCTCCAGATATCGGGTCTTCCAACTCCGGAAACTCGTTAAGAACGTCTGTCATCTCATTTCCACGCTCTCCACAACCTACGTAAATAACTATTTGAGCATCTGCCCATTTAGCAAGCTGATGCTGAACAACTGTCTTTCCTGATCCAAAAGGTCCAGGTACGCATGCAGTTCCTCCCTTTGTAACAGGGAAAAATGTATCTACTACCCTCTGACCAGTTACTAGTGGAACTCTTGGATCCACCTTTTCATGTATTGGTCTTGGACGTCTTACCGGCCATTTTTGCATAAGGGATATGCTGTGTTCTTTGCCATCTTCAGTAACAATTACCGCTACCTCTTCATCTACTTTGAACTGCCCTTCCCTTATTTCTTTTATCTCTCCTTCAATTCCAACTGGAACCATTATCTTATGCTTAACTATTGTAGTCTCGTCGACATACCCTAGCTCATCGCCTTGGGATACCTTATCTCCCACGTTTGCTGTCTTTACGAATACCCATGATTTATCTCTGTCTAATGGAGGGACTTCAACACCTTTAGTCAAAAAATCCCCCGCGACTTCTCTAAATTTTTCAAGCGGTCTTTGGATACCGTCAAACATATTTTCTATAAGTCCCGGTCCAAGTTCAACACTTAGTGGCTCCCCTGTAGAGACAACCGGTTCTCCGGGACCAATTCCCGCAGTCTCCTCATATACCTGTACTGAGGCCTTATCGTCTCTCATTTCTATAATCTCGCCAATTAATCTATCCTTACCAACCTTTACAACGTCGTAGAGGTTGGCATCTTCCATTCCTTCTGCTACTACAAGCGGACCTGAGACTTTTATTATTCTTCCTTCTCTCATATACGCCCTCCTTAACTTTTCTCAGGCTGTCCAAATATATTACTTCCTACAGCCTTCTCAACATTCTTGTTTATCTCATCCATTCCAATTCCAAGGGTTCCTTGGTTTGAAGGTATGAGTATAATTGCTGGTAGAATGCTCTTTTTATATCTATCAATGGTCTCCCTAATTTCGTCAGCCACCTGCTCAGTAATAAATATTACACCATATTCCTCTTTGGCAAGTTCATCTACAGTATTTCTCGCCTGTATTGGCGTAAAAACAGGAAACACATCTATACCAATGGATTGAAAAGCAAGGATAGAGTCCTTGTCACCAACCACCGCAATCTTTTTATACAAGCTTATCACCTAGCCTCTCTCTTAATTTTGCCGGTGAAATATTATTCATCTTGCCTACCATTATCATCCTTACAATGGCAATTTCTTTTTCCTTGGCAAGCAAATACGCAAATATAGGCTCCGGTCCAAAGGTTACAAACCTTGAATCTTGATTTAACCTATTTAAATAATCCTCTTTAGCACTATCTATTACCTTAAGTCCCATCTCCTTGTAATCGTCAAGGTACTTAAGAATACTACTACCTATTTTTTCAGACCTTACCTCTTGAACGACCCTCTCAAAATCCTCCCTACTTAAAAGGATGATCTTGTTTTTTGATATATCTCCACCTTCAACTATAATTTCATCTAAAAAACTCGAAGGAGCTCCCATCTTATTTGACCTGAGCATAGCAGATATATTATAAAAATCGATTATTCCCTTTACATAATCAGTAAACATATCAATGTCTAAAGACTTAGCAATGGATAATAGATGCTCAAAATATATCTTATCTACAATTATATCGATCATCTGTGGATTTGATGTTTCTGAGTATTTTTTCTCTGCCTCCTCCAAAGCCTTCTTAAACTCCGATCTAATAGAGCTGTAATTTTGACTGTCCAGCTGATGTTTTATCTTGACTGGATCAGTATCAGAGGAATGAATAAAGAGTTCTGATAAATCTTTATTCGCCGCCCTTGATTTAAGCATCGTCTTTAAATTGTGGTAATCGTATTTTAGGGATAGTATTTCCAAAATCCTCTTGTCATTTAACATTTCAGACCCCTGCTTAAAAAGTCTTGAAGTCTCATTTTTTAAAAGGATCTCATACTCTTGAGGACCAATTACACCATCAGCACTTTTTGCATATTCACTTTCCATCAATATATTAAAAGCCTCTTGAGCGTCTTTTGCATCGATAAGCCTTTCAAGTTTAGCTCTATCCAAGAGTTTTTTCTCATATACTCTTGCCATAACGACGCCTTGAGCGTAATCGTAATTTCCCATGTCTTACCCCCTAGCCAAATAAGATCTTCGCTACCTCTCCTTCGAGCTCGTCTTTATAGAATTCAAGTTGAGTCTCAAACGTAAAGTTATTTTCAATTCCACCTGTCTCCTCTATAAATCCAGATTCTACAAACTCATCTGTAGATACCTTATGTTCTGGAAAAGCAGCCTTTACTTCATCTACCATATCTTTAGTGACAATAAGGGTAGTCCCTTGTTTATCCGAGATATTTTTCCTTATATATCCTAGGTAGTCATCACTTCCTAGTTTCTTAAACTCTTCCAAGGTTTCGTCGAAAACCCTTGAAATCATCTCTTGTTTGGTTTTAAGCTGATCGTCTCTCGATTTAAGCATAGCCCCACTTCTAAGTCTCTCCCTGATATGTTTACCTTCATTTTTGCCGTCTTCAACCATATCGGAATATATATTTTCTGAGAGAGCCTTGCCCTCGCTAACTATGTCGTTGGCTACAGAAGTGGCATTATCGAGAATTGACTTCGCCTCGGCCTCAGCTTCAGCTATTATCTTGTTAACCAGTATGTTTACATCTGCCATATAATCACTTCCTCATCCACCTTCTACAACTTTAAATTGTATACATAAGTTGTTTGTGTATTTAACATTTTATCCTTTCATCTAGTGAAAGGTCCATCCTACTATTAAAAGTTCAATAATTTAGAAAAATTTACCTATATTGAAGTATAATAGTAGAGAAATAACGAAAGCGAGTAGTGCATATGTCTCAACCATTACTGAATATATGATACCCTTAGTGGTTTGTGATTCGTTTTTAGCTAGGATTCCAACACCTGAAGCTGCAACAGCTCCCTGTGATATTGCAGTTCCCCAACCTACTAAACCTATTGGTAAAGCAGTTGCTACCATGTATAGACCTGCCGCTAATCCCATGTCTGGTTTTAGTTGTAGTAAAAGGAGTAGAGCAACGACAAATCCATATAGCCCCTGAGTACCTGGAAGCAATTGAAGGATAAGTGTTTTACCGAATTTTTGCGGTTCTTCTGGCACTAGACCAGATGCTGCCATACCAACTACAGAAAGTCCCTTACCAGAACCTAAACTCGCTAACATCGCAATCGCAACGCCAAGTCCTCCAAATACCAATCCTCCGTGTTCAACTAAAAATTGTCCAAAATTCATAATAGTCCTCCTTAATCTTCTAAATGTCTATCTAGATTAATATATTTTGGTTTATTTCTATAAAATTCAAACGCCTTTCCTCCGCCTTCATAGAACTTTTGGAAAAACTCAACGTATGTAAGTCTTAGTGCATGTACATAAGCTCCTAAACAGGCCAAGAACAAGTTAAAAGCGTGGAAGAAAACAAGTATGATAATTGCGGCTATCACACCTATTATACCTTTTCCTATAACCATTCCAGCTATCATATTTATAGCAAAAGCTATGTATCCACCTGACATACCGAGCGCCATAAGACGTGAATAGGAAACAAAATCTCCTACATATCCTGAAATACCATATATATTGTATAGTCCTGAAACGCATTTTGCTGGAACTGAGCCCTCACTTGACCTAGCTCCCCCTATAAATAACATAACAAAACCTACAATCATGAGGTATTTACCTATTGTACCTATCTCCGGAGATACGACCTTAGCAACACCTAATAGAAGTAGAATTATACCTATAAGTGCCACATACCATGCTCCTACATCAAAAATCACATCGACGTACTTTTTATCCCTTATCAACATATAACCTTTAATTCCTAAAGCGTAGAATAAATTTATTCCTCCTATTGCTATAGAAACCACTAAAACAGTCATAAACTGTGTAGATAAGTCTAGTAATCTCCACATTCCAGGGATTGAGTGCCCAAAGTAAGAACCGTACAAAAATCCCCAAATAGCTGTTGAAATACTAATTAATTGGAAAAATTTGACATTTTTTCTGAAAGCAGGTGTCATATTAGCAAACTTAAGTGCAAGGGTGGTCAAGATAAACAATATCGCACCATATCCAAAATCTGCTGACATCATACCGAAGAAAAATGCATAAAACAAAGCGTAGTACGGTGTCGGGTCAACCTCATTGTATCTCGGAAGTGCGTATGTCTCGGTTATTCCCTCAAAAGTCCTCACAAACCAGTTGTTTTCAAGAATGATAGGAACATCATCTACAAGTGGATCGACATCTGATAGTTCCAGCGAATATATCCCACCTGTCTTAGAAGAAATTACTTCTTCAAACTTTTCTAAATTCTTTTCTGGCGTAAATCCCTTGATAAAACAAACCTTGCTGGTCTTTTTGAACTTTTCTTTCGCTAAAGCTTTAACATAGAGATTTCCTACATATTCATAGTAAACTTTGAAATCCTCAAGTTGTTCATTAAAACCTACTATTGTTTTTATTAGTTCTTCTTTTTTCTCCTCAAGTCTTTTGATATCCTCTTCAAGCTCTGCAATTTCCGTAGCAGGCGGCTTATTGTTTTCCATGTTCATAACATTGAAATTTGAATATCTAATAACTTCTGCTACCTTATCTTCAACCCTGTTGTCATAAATGACAAGATAGATAGCTTCCTCACTTGCTTCTCCAACCTCTTCGAAATAAACATCCGAAACTTCGAGAAGCTCTCTAAGAAAATCTTCTTTTAGCTTAAAATTAACACCACCTATAATAGCGGTAAATTTTTTAGGCTTCTTTAAATCTTCAAAACTGATGTCTAGGTTTATAATAGGTCTTAAATCTCTAATTTTTTCCCTTTTTTTTGAGATTTGTGCCTCGACGCTGTACAGCTCGTCACCAACGTTTTTAACATCGTTATATACCTTGGCAAAGTTGAAATCTTCAGCTTTGTTTTTCATTTCCCCATAGGTATAGTTTGGAAGTCCCAAAATAAATTGCTTAAGTGTTGGCAGCGTTGGCGAATACTTTGACACCAAATCAATGACATAGTTGCACTTGCTCATTATGTCTTCCATGGTTTTTTGTTCTCCAACAATATCGATGTCGCTTAGATTTGTATCGTCTTTGAAGTCGTTGTACTCTTCGAACTGAACATCTCTAAAGACCTGTAACCCTCTGAGTAGCCTCTCTTTATGGGAGTCAAGTATCATTAAATTGAATTTTTTCATTTTTACAATTGCCATCTACTTCACAATCCTCTCCACAAGAAATTTTTTGGCATTCTCGATATTCTTTTCAGCCTGTCTAGCGATCTCATCACACTTATGCTGATTCTGTCCCAGTAAGAGATCTATCTCTGACTTGGTCTCATCCTCGGCATTTGTTTTGAGTTGGCTGATTTTCTGGTTGCCTTTATCTAACACATCACTCATGTACTGTGCTGATAGAGCCTCCGCTTCATTAACAATCCTCTTTGCATCTTCCTTAGCTTTTTTTACGATTTCCTTTGCCTCGGCTTCTGCATCGACAATAGCTAGTAAAGCCTCTTTTGCCATAAATATCCCTCCCCTCTTGAATAAAATGAAAATTTATAGATTTTCTTATTATTCAATATATTACCACTAATTAGTGATTTTGTACATATATTTTTAAATATTGCATAATTATAGGTATATAAGTACATTTTCTTTTTATTCTAAGGTTTTTAACTTTTTTATAGGCGAAAACCACCTGTATCCTTTCATTTTACTTAATTTTTTTAAAATATTTTGCACAAAAATAAAGTCCCGCAATCATCATAAACGTGAATTTTGCGAGACTTTTTACATTCATTATATTTTTCTTTTATTTATTATATTTTCATATCAGCATAATTTTTAGTAAAAATTAGCATATTTTGTATACCTTTTAGTATACAATTACAGGATCTCCTTCTTTGACCTCTCCAAATAGGTAAGACATCTTAGAATATGGAGTGTTTATACATCCTCTTGATCCATCTCCTAGGTAGTTGCTTCCTCCGAATGATCCCTTCCATGGAGCATCGTGGATTCCTACGTTTCCGTTAAATGGAACCCAGAAACTAACTGGTGAAGCATAGCCTGGACCTCTCAGTACAGCACCTCTTTGCTTGTAGTTTACAGGATATATTCCAGTAGGTGTTGCATGTCCCTTAGTTGGATCTCCTGTTACTATTGGAGTAGACATCATTACCTTACCGTCTTTTACATACCACATAGTTTGAGCTGCTATTGAAATCTCTACAAAGGTATTGCCCATATCGTCTTTAGCTTTATACCTTGCCCTCTGATAGTAGATTGGCTCTCTATTATTTTGGCTCTTCTTTTCACTTACCAACTTATATAGGGCATCTGTTTCTTTCTCTCTGTCTATCAACCAGCCGTATACCCCTCCTGAAACTGTTAATTCTTTTCCGGTAGCTGATTTAAAAGTCCTAGTATCTCCATATGTAGAGTATTTTCTACTAAGTCCTCTAACATATTCTCTAACCCTATCCTTGCTAAGCTTAATATCGTAATTTTTATCTACATCTATATCGAATAAGTTTGCTATGTTTTTGCCGTCTAAAGTTGACTTTTCATATCCAAAGTCATATACAACTTTTACCTTGGCGTATTTATCAAGTTCGTCTATAGCCTTTTTGATATTAGGGTTGTCCTTTTTATTTATTGGAAGAATATATCCACCTTGGCTAGCAATTACATATTCATCTCTAAGACCCCTAAGTGACTTATCTAGATTTTCATTAAACTTAGCCTTGTCGATCTTATTACCATATACCTCTGGATGAACTTTGAACTTACCTTCTTTTTCATCAAACTCAGGGAAGGCACTCTTAGATGGTTCTCCGAAATCCTTGCCCATCAGTTTAAACTTAGATACCTTGTCCGCAAGCTTGGCTTTGTCATAAGTAACTCTGAAATCAGTGTTTAAATCTGATTTAGTAAAAAATCCAGTAAACCACAAGAAAGGTGATTGTTCAGATTTTAAATTTCTGATGTCTTTTTCAACATCATTCGCCTTCAAATCTATTTCTGATCCGTTTAAAACCTCGTCATTTCCCTTCTTCTCAACGATTTTTAACTTATATGACTCCGACTTATCATTAAACATCTTGGCGACGTCTGCCACCTTTTTCATGCTCACGTCTACACCGTTTAACTTAGTATTTAAATTAAACCTGTTTGAAAAAATAAATGCACCACATCCATAGGCTACTACTATAATAATGGCTAGACATAGGCCTATCTTCGCACCTATTCCCATGCCGCTTCTCTCTGCCTTGATATTTCTCCTATCTGCTCTGCCCATAAAAACTCCTTTCGTACTTCCTATTATTGTACCCATACCTTATACAATATTTATTGAATCATGCGCTTCACAAAATAATCGACTCATCAACTTCATAATTGAACCCTCAATTTTTAAGCCGACTTATCAACTTCGCAATCGAATCCTCAACCCCAAAGCCGACTTATCAACTTCGTAATCGAATCCTCAACCCCAAAGCCGACTTATCAACTTAATAGCCGATTCTAAACTTTCCTTTTTTTCAATACCTTATATTATATACCACGATAATGGATTTTTCAACATCAACTTTGTTACTATATTGAAGAGATGT
>JASBZE010000060.1 GCA_029983575.1 Peptostreptococcaceae bacterium | reverse complement strand
AATTACAAGATTGTAAATATATATTTTTGTATAAAAAAAATAGAAGGTATGATATAATAATATAAGTAATCTATGTTTGAAAAATCAATGGTTCTTTACTTATATCCATAAGTTTACAAACTTGTAACCATAAATTTTTGTATCATAAATAAACATAGCTATATCGCAGTTATACATAACTGTACTGTGAGGAGGAATGAAATGAGGTACAAGGCGGTTTTGTTAGCCATACTGAGTTTGTTTTTACTTGCTGGATGTGCAAGAAAAGATAATTCAAACACAATGATGGATGGAAGAAAGGCACTTGAAGACGGAAGCTATGAGGTCGCTATGAATAAGTTATCGGCTGTACTAGAGGAAAATGATGAGAACACTGAAGCAAGACAATTATACATCCAGGCCTTTAGGATGAACAGTGCTCAAAAATATGAGGAAAAAGGTAACTATAAACAGGCAATAGAAGAGATTCAACAACTCATTAAAGAAAAGGGAGGATCCTCTCAAGTTAATGATGAAGCTCGAAAGTTATTGAAAAGGTTAGAAAAAGACTACGAAAAATCAAATAAGGATCAGGAGATCAGGAAAGAAAACGCAAAGAAATCCGCTGAATCATATAAGAAGGTCGTTGAAGATGAAGCTATGCAGCAACATTATGCAGCAGTTCAAAGGTATCAAAGAGAACAACAAAGACAGGCTGCAGTAAGACAGCAACAAGCACTAAAACAAAAACAACTTCAACTTCAACAACAGCAAAATCAAGGTGGTCAAACGCCTCAACAAGGTGGTCAGGCAAATCAGGGAGCTGGTGTACAAAGACCCCAACAAGGACAGTACAACAGGGTTCCTCAGCAAAATCAAGGCGCCAGACAAGGGCAATAATACAAAAGTCAGATAATAAAATTTAGGGGTGATATCTCATCCCTTTTTTTGTGAATATAATTTAAGGAGATATTATGAGAATAAATAAATATATTGCTTCTACCGGATTTTGTTCTAGAAGAAAGGCGGAACAAATAATTTTAAGTGGTAGAGTTAAAGTAAATGGTCAGAGAGTTACAGAACTTTCTACTCAAGTAGATGAAAGTAACGATGTGGTTATGATCGATGACAAGGTAATAAGACCAGAGGAAAGAAAGATATACATTCTTTTAAATAAGCCAGAGGGATATATAACTACAGCCAAAGATCAGTTTGATAGAAAATCGGTAATAGATCTTGTCGATGTAAAGGAGAGGGTGTATCCAGTTGGAAGGCTTGACTATGAGACTAGCGGACTTTTGATTCTCACAAATGACGGCGATCTAACAATGGATATAACTCATCCAAGTAAAAAAATAGCTAAGGTATACCGTGCGATAGTAAAAGGGAAGGTATCGGAAAAGTCTAAGGTAGATTTTGAAAACGGGCTTGAAATAGAGGACTATATCACTTCTCCAGCAAAAATGAGGATACTTAAGTACGATAAAATAAAAAACAGGTCTTTTTTAGAAGTCACTATATATGAGGGAAGAAATAGACAGGTAAGGAAGATGTTAAGGAAAATAGGAAATCCTGTACTCAGACTTAGGAGGGTAGGTATAGGAGGCCTTAGGGATAGCTCACTAGAAATAGGTCAGTACCGTGAACTGACTAGAGAAGAGATAAATATGATTTTTAAATAAGATGTATTTTATAATCCGTGGGGTAATAATATCATGAGGGATTGTGTAAGGTTTTGAGATATTTTAGTGGCGAGGAGGAGTAATGAAATTATCTAAGCATATTACGAAGATAACTGATTTTGTGAATTTTTTTATAGATATCAGTGTAAAGGAAGGTTTCGTAGCTGTGGATGCAACTTGTGGAAATGGAAATGATACCCTGAGACTGCTTAATAGGGTAGGAAGAAAGGGAAAGGTCTACGCTTTTGATATCCAAAAGACAGCGATAGAAAATACCATTGAAAAGGCTAGGGAATCTGAGTTTTTTTCTTCACTAGAGATTATATCAGACACCCATGCTAACTTAGATCTATATGTTAAGGAGAATATAGATTTTGCTGTATTTAACTTAGGTTATCTACCTAAGGGGGATCACAGTATAATAACTGAATCAAAATCGACTATTGAGGCATTAGAAAAAATTATTAAAAGACTTAATCCAGATGGAAAGGTTGTTTTAGCAATATATACTGGTCACGACGGAGGCAAGGAAGAGTATGATGAGCTCTATAGTTATTTTAAGAGCATAGATCAATCTGACTTCAATGTAATCATGACTGAATTTGTAAACGGAAAGAATAATCCGCCGAAGTTAGCGGTTATTGAAAAAAAGCATGAAGTATAGTGTATTAATTCAATTTTAACAATTGCACGTTTTCTTTTGTATTGGTATAATAATTACTATAGAATTATGAATCGAGGGATTATATGAGCGAATATAATGATAACAAAAATAGCAAAGAATTAATTCAAGTAATAAAAGAAAAGTACAACAGGCTCTCAAAGGGGCAAAAATTAATAGCGCAATACATCTTCAATCACTACGATAAGGTTGCGTTTATGACAGCTAGTAAATTGGGTGTTATGGTAGGTGTCAGCGAGTCTACTGTAGTTAGATTTGCAAATACGCTAGGGTATTCCGGATATCCAAAATTGCAAGAAGCTCTTCAAGAACTCGTAAAAAATAAGTTGACTACAGTTCAAAGAGTTGAGATGTTAAATGACTATACCAACGATGGAACAACTCTAGAAAAAGTTTTAAAGGCCGATATTGACAATATAAGGGATACTATTGACGATATAGACATAAATGCCTTTAATGAGGTTTGTGAAGCTCTATCAAAAGCTAGGAGAATATATATAGTAGGCATGAGATCTTCTTATGTCGTGGCTAGATACCTCGGTTTTTATCTAAACCTAATCCTTGACAATGTACAGGTTATTAGGTTGGATATGGGAGAACCATTTGAGCAAATGATAAGAGTGGGAGAAGGAGATGTAGTTCTAGCTATAAGCTTTCCTAGATACTCCAAAAAATCATCACAGACTCTTCAATTTGCAAAGGAGAGGGGTGCTACTGTACTATCATTAACTGACAGTCACTTTGCGCCTGTATCATCTTTATCCGATACTACTCTTCTTATAAAGAGTGCCATGGCTTCATTTGTTGACTCACTTGTGCCAGCTTTAAGTGTAGCTAATGCAATAATAGTAACTGTTGGTAAAAATGAAAAAGAAGATATAACAAACTACCTAGAAGACTTAGAGGAAGTTTGGGATAAGTACGACGTATACGAGTAGAAATACATAATAATTAAAAATAAGTCCACTAAATGGACGGAATATAAGCCTGACTTTATCAGGCAAGTCAAAGCCTGTACGAGTACAGGCTTTAACTAAGTGACGAGGTGATTTATGATAAGGATAATATTGGCAAGACACGGGCAAACAGAATGGAATTTACTAGGTAAGACACAGGGACATGGAGATAGCCCTCTGACTGAGGTAGGTATATCACAGGCCTACGACATAAAAAGAGCA
Source organism: Peptostreptococcaceae bacterium (assembly GCA_029983575.1). Lineage (GTDB taxonomy): Bacteria > Bacillota > Clostridia > Peptostreptococcales > Peptostreptococcaceae > JASBZE01. The sequence goes on along the minus strand of JASBZE010000060.1, from coordinate 7,693 downwards.
CTTTCAGACGTAGATATAGATGTAGTTTATTCAAGCGACCTTAAAAGGGCCTACGACACTGCTTCGATAGCTGTGGAAGGTAGAGATATAAATATAATACCGACAACCAAACTTAGGGAAATGGGGTTTGGAGATTGGGAAGGAAAGACAATTCCTGAGATAACGAAAGAGTATGCTGATCTTTACAGAGATTGGAGAAATATACCAGACGAGATAGTTTTTCCAAATGGAGAATCTTTAAAAAATATCGAGGACAGGGTCTCAAGTTTATTAAAGGAAATACATATTAAACATCAAGGAAAGACGGTTCTCTTAGTATCTCATTCAATAGCTATGAGGGTGCTTTTATTACACGTTTTGAAGTCACCCATGTCAAATCTCTATGGAATAAAACTTGATAATTGTTCTATTTCTGAATTTGAGATAAGAGACTATGGGATGGTCGTCACTAAGGTAAATGATACCTCTCATTTAAGGGGAGATTTTAAACTTAACAATTCTGCACTAGAGTAGAGATATCCGTACTAAGATTAATTAACGTGGAAAATGAACTAAGGAGATTTTTATAATGGAAGAAAAATATCAGGATTTTGACGATAGGGAAGCCATAGCTGTGATAGGTGGTGGACCTGCTGGTATCTTAGCTGCAATAGAGGCATCTAAATCAGATAATTACTCGGTTTACCTGATAGAAAGAAATGATGAACTAGGAAAAAAGCTAAAGATAACTGGGGGAGGAAGATGTAATATCACAAACTTCATACAAATTGATGAATTCTATTCTAATGTCGTTGGTAACGATAAATTTCTGATACCTTCATTTAGTAAATTTTCCAATGTAGACTTGATGAATTTCCTATCTAAACTAGGGATAGGTACAGAAATTGAAGAAAAAACAAACAAGGTTTACCTAAAGGACACCCCTCAGAAGTTAATAGATACTCTGACTGGGATCATGCTCAAAAATAAGGTAAACATCCTTTTTTCTCATACCTGTAATCAAGTAGAGATAAATGAGGAAGGATTTCTATTAAAGCTCGAAAGTTCAAAAGGTATCAAGGATTTGACAGTTAAGAAACTGATATGTGCCACAGGGGGATACTCTTATCCAAAAACAGGATCGGATGGGCTTTTTATGAAGGTTTTAGAAGATATAGGAATAAAACACACAAAAATTTTGCCTGCACTTACATCAATAAAAATAGATGATCCTTATATAACAAGAGTTCCGGGTATAAGTTTAGATACTAGAATATGGTTTAAGAAAAACAGGGTTAAATATGATGAGATTGGCCCTATAGTAGTTACCCATACCGGAATATCAGGGCCAAATGCTATGGATGCATCATCTTTTCTAAATAAAATAGATGATGCAACTGTTAGGATTGATCTAATTCCTACAGTACCAAGAGAAACAATAGAAAAAGATATAAACGATAATAAGAAAAAAAGCTTAATCGATATTTTTTCTAAGTATTGCCCTCAGAGGTTGGTAGCTAATATATTAGACGAGCTTGAAAATGACAATACAGGGGTAAGTAAAAGTAACGTAGGCGAAATATCAAGAAAAACTATTGATATCGCCATCAAGAAATTTAAAGAAAGAGAATTAAATGTGGTAGGCTTAGGTTCTATAGAAAACTCCATAGTTACTTCCGGAGGTATAGGGCTTAAGAGGATAGATCCAAAGACAATGGAGTCTAAGGATGTAAAAGGGCTGTATTTTTGTGGCGAGTTGTTAGACATCGACTGCTTGACTGGAGGATTTAATTTACAAGTGGCTTTTTCCACGGGTTTTTTAGCGGGTGTTAATGCCGGAAATTGATGGATTTGAACTGTTATGAATGCCATAAAGAAATAATAAGTATAGATTGAGGAGAGTTTATGGAAAAAAAATTTATTATAGCTATAGATGGTCCTGCTGGGGCAGGTAAGAGCACTATTGCCAAATTAGTAGCCAAGAAATTAGGAATTATTTATATAGATACAGGGGCTATGTATAGGGCTATAACATATAAATGTCTTTTAAGTGGAATAGATTTGAGATTTTTGTCAGAAGATGACTATGAGTCAAATAGCTTAATATCAGATATTATAGAGATAGCTAAAAATACGGAGATTAATTTCTACGGGGATTCGATATATGTAGACGAAAAAAATAAAGATGATGAGATCAGGTCTTCAGAAGTAACAAAAAATGTATCAGGGGTTTCAAAAATCAAGGAAGTTAGGGAAATAATGGTATTGCTTCAAAGGGATATCACTCAAAAAAGTTCTGCCCTCTTAGATGGTAGGGACATCGGCACGGTTGTTTTTCCCAATGCAGATTACAAATTTTTCCTTACTGCCGAGGTAAGTGAGAGGGCAAGGAGAAGATATAATCAACTACTCGAAAAAGGCATTGAGGTTGATTTTGATAGCTTAGTTGATGAAATTAGAGCAAGAGATGAACAGGATATGAATAGAAAAGTTTCGCCACTTAAAAAGGCTTCTGATGCTATAGAAGTCGATTCTACCAACATGAGCATTCAGGAGGTAGTAGACTTTATTACCAAGACGGTATTAGAAGGGAGTGGTAGAAATGTATGATTTTTTTGTAAAACTTCTAGGATTTATCTTTTCTATAATTTACAGAATAGAGGTTATTGGTCTTGAAAATGTACCACAAGAGGGAGGGTATATAGCTGCATCAAATCACAAGCATATATTCGATCCCGTCTTTATGTGTATCGGGCAGAGAAAAAGACAGTTTCATATGGTAGCAAAGAAAGAATTGTTCAATAATAAGATACTTGGTTGGGCTTTTAGAAAGGTAGGAGCGATTCCAATAGACAGACATAAACCTGAACTGAAGACAATACGTACGATAATTTCGACGTTGAAAGAGGGTAAGGTCATAGGTATTTTTCCAGAAGGTACCAGAATAAAAGGAAAAAATTTAGGCTCCGCAAAGTCAGGTATAGGTATGTTTATTGTAAAGGGAAAGGCAGATGTTCTTCCGATAGCTGTCATAACAAATTATAGGATATTTAGTAAGGTAAAGATAGTGTATGGTGAGCCAGTCGATATGAGTATGTACTACGACAATAAGGTAAAGTCAGACAAGTATCAAGAAATAGCGGATAAGATCATGGATAGTATTTCTGAAATTTATTATCCAAACTTAGAAGACTAATTTTATAAATTATAATTTTAATAGAATTTAACATATAGGATTACTTTTACCTTAATTTAAAATAAAAGTACAGAGGTGTAAAATGAAATACGAACTATCTAAAAATGCGGGATTTTGTTTTGGAGTAAAGAGGGCGATGAATATTGCCTGGGAGAAAATAACAGAATCGGATGGAGAAAAAATATATTCCCTAGGTCCCTTAATACACAATAAACAAGCTGTTATGAAATATGAACAAAAGGGTCTCGTAGTAATAGACGATATTGAGGAAGCAAAAGATTCAAAAAAAATGATAATAAGAAGCCATGGGGTATCAAAGAAAGTATACGACGATGCCAAGGAGCGTGGTATAGAGGTGTTTGATACGACTTGTCCATTCGTTCTCAAGATACACAATATAGTTAAGGGAGCAAAGGATGTAGGTCAGGAAGTAATTATTCTAGGAGATAGAAATCATCCTGAAATCATAGGAATAAATGGATGGGCAGACAATGAAGGAATTATAATAAAGACACTTGAAGATCTAAAAAGCATAAATCTAGATCCAAATAAAACATATACTCTAGTAGCTCAAACTACTATGAATGAAAAAGTTTATGAAGATATTGTAGATATATTAAAAGATGAGTTAAGTGATGTAAATATTTTCAACACTATTTGTTCTGCAACTAAAGAAAGGCAACAAAGTGCTAGGGAACTAGCACAAAAAGTCGGAGCAATGGTGGTAATAGGAGGAAAACACAGCTCAAATACACAAAAATTAAAATCAATTTGTTCTGAGTACTGTCCTACATTTCAAATTGAAGTGGTTGATGAGCTTAAGGACGTAGATTTATTAAAGTTTGAAAAAATAGGAATTACCGCAGGAGCATCAACACCTGATTGGATAATCGAAGAAGTGATATCTTACATAGGTTCGCTGTAAGTTGAAAGTGTTGACTTTTTTTTGTAAAAACTATACAATAAATTAGTAGGGTTGTCAAGAAGACTTACCCAAACTAATTTTGATATTTGAATTTTGAAAACTAAATAAGGAGGTGGGCGTCATAAGTAATACAATTATAACTGTAATTGTGGCTGTTATCGCAATTCCTGTTGGATTACTGATTGGTTATTTATACAGAAAAAATATTTCTGAGGCTAAAATCGGTAAAGCGGAAGAGTTAGCTAAGGAAATAATAGAAAAAGCTAATCACGATTCAGAAACTGTTAAAAAGGAAAAACTTCTTGAAGCAAAAGAAGAGATTCATAAATGGAGAAATGAAGCCGAAAAAGAAAACAGAGAAAGACGTAATGAAGTTCAAAAGTTTGAGAGGAGACTTATTCAAAAGGAAGAGTCTCTTGATAAGAAGCTATCAAATCTAGAATCTAGAGAAAGTACTTTAACGCAGAGGCTGGATGCCATAAAAGTAAAGGAAAAAGACATTGAAGATATCAAGGCGCAACAAATGGAAAAGCTAGAAAACATCTCGGGACTAAGTACTGAAAGCGCTAAGGAAATTATTCTTGAAAACGCTGAGAGAGAAGTAACAAGGGAGATGTCTCTTATGATCAAGGAGAAAGAAGCTCATGCTAAAGAGGAAGCTGATAAAAAAGCAAGGGAGATAATTGGTTACGCTATTCAGAAATGTTCTGCCGATCACGTAGCAGAGACTACAGTATCCGTTGTTGACTTACCAAATGACGAGATGAAAGGTAGGATAATTGGTAGAGAAGGACGTAATATCAGAGCTCTAGAAACTCTAACGGGCATAGATCTAATCATCGACGATACACCGGAGGCTGTTATACTTTCAGGTTTTGATCCTATTAGGAGAGAGATAGCTAGGATAGCTTTGGAGAAGCTAGTTTCTGACGGTAGGATACACCCTGCTAGAATAGAGGAAATGGTTGAAAAGGCTAGAAAAGAAGTTGATAACATCATCAAAGAAAGTGGTGAACAGGCTGCTTTTGAAGTTGGTATACACAATCTTCACCCTGAACTTATAAAACTTTTAGGAAGGCTTAAATACAGAACAAGTTACGGTCAAAACGTCCTCAAGCATTCAATAGAGGTGGCTACACTTGCCGGAATTATGGCTACTGAGATAGGTGCTGATGCAAAACTGGCAAAAAGAGCTGGACTTGTACACGATATCGGTAAAGCCGTTGACCACGAAATCGAAGGTACTCATATAGAAATTGGTATGGATCTTCTTAGAAGATATAAAGAGTCTAAAGATGTAATCCACGCAATGAGTACTCATCATGGAGACTATGAGCCTGAAACTATTGAAGCTGTTTTAGTAACTGCTGCAGACGCTATTTCTGCCGCTAGACCTGGAGCTAGGAGAGAAACCCTAGAGACTTACATAAGAAGGCTTGAAAAACTCGAAGAAATTGCAAATTCCTTCGATGGAGTTGAAAAATCTTACGCAATTCAGGCAGGTAGAGAAGTTAGGATAATGGTTAAGCCAGAATCTGTCAACGACGAACAGATGCATCTGATGGCTAGAAACATGACTAAGCAAATTGAAGAAAGCTTAGATTATCCTGGACAGATAAAGGTAAGTATGATCAGAGAGACAAGGGCTGTTGAATATGCGAAATAAATGGCGATTGCTTAAGAATAAAGGTATGAGATTAATCTCATACCTTTTTTATGGTATAATTAAAGTATAATTTAGCGAGGTGGTGATATCTTGAAATCAATGATGAGGATACATTCAGATTTAGATGCACTTAGGTTAAAAGATGCAGAGATTTTAGCGCTTAAGACATTCCTTAGAGGTGAGACAGTAATTCCTAAGGTTACCCCTATTGAGGGAATCAATTATGATTTTTTGTTATTGAGAAATAACAAGATATATCTGTTTAAGTTTATGGAGACAAATAATGATATTTTTTCTATATTGGGCGATGAGATCTTAGAAGTCATAGAAGAAGAAAGAGAAGACGTAGAAAAAGGTCTTAGGTATTTATTTGGAGATAGATATCAAAAGAATATGATTGAGGTTTTTTACTTCTTCCCATATATAGATTTTAAAAATGACTACCCAAGCTTTGTAGAAAGATTAAATAAAAATAATATAATAGATACCGGCTTGTGGAAGAAGCTAATCAACTTAGATATATCTATGGACTTCATCTTAAAAGGAGAGGCCAAAAAATTAGATAATATATCTTCATATCTATTTAGACTATGTCCTGAGTATTTTGTTGTGGGCTCAGATATTAGACTCAACACATGTATTAAGGATGAAATAAAGCTAGAGGGCAAAAGGGTGTTTTTAAAAGAATTTAAGCCCATAGCAGATATAGCGTCTATAAAATATGGTGATACTCTGGTTGTTGGTCCTTCTTGTACTGGAAAAACCTCAACGATGATATCAAAGGCAATGAAGCTAGCTAGAATATATCCACATCACAATTTTTTGATAATAACACATTCAAAGGAGCTTAGAAACTATATTCGCGATTATTTTAGGTTTGTAGATCCGGAGATAAAAAACGTAGAGATACAATCCATAAGTTCTTTCGTATTTAATTTAGCAAAGAGATACAATCTAATAATAGATCACGACACACTAAAGAAGGACTATGATAAGATATTTACAAATCTAGTAAAACAGGCTAGGAATGTAATTTCTGATAAGAGGAGTTTCAAAGGTATATTCGTAGATGAACTTGAATTTTTCTCAGAAGAAAACATAGAATTTATCAAAGAGTTCTTGTATGAAACTAAATACATATTTACAGCAAATTACTGTAAGGCCTTAAATATAAATCCAAAATTTGATATATTCAAGGAAGATATCTCAGAAAAACTCGATTTTGATTATGTTGAAGAATACAATAAAAATTATAGGCAGAGCAAGGAAATAGTTGAGTTTGTAAATGAATATGTAAAAAATGCCAATGACAAGATAATGGCACTAAAAGACTTTGAGGAACTTAAGTACTTTTGTGAGTCTAAACCTACAAAGAGAAAATCAAAGGGTCTTTCAATTATAAGGGTGAGCGACTTAGATGATCAGATGAGTTCTATACTTTGGGAGGTAAATCACTATATAAACGACGTTGGATTAAAACCAGAAGATATTATGATTTTATATCCATACAACCGAAAAAAACTTAAAAACGGAAAGACCATTTACTTTCAATATATGTTGAGAAAAGAGTTGGAGGATTCAAATATACCGTATATAATTGCCTCAGACGAGATAACGAGCTTTACTGATCGCCAGGGAATTACAATTAGCAATATCTTTTCTGCTAGGAGCGTTGAATATAAGGCGGTAATAGTGTGTGAACTAGAGATGCTTTTTAATCAAAAGGTTGAAAAAACAGATAGCGCTTATATGATAAATGACTTTTTAACAGAAGTAAATAAAGTTTATCTCGCCATTACTAGAGCTAAGTCATATCTAAGCATAATCACTAGTAATAATGAAGAATCCAGTGAGATTATAAGGCTATTGGTAGATTTACCAGATGAATCTAAAATTACAGTTGAAAGGCACGTAGATAAAAAAGAAA
>JASBZE010000059.1 GCA_029983575.1 Peptostreptococcaceae bacterium | reverse complement strand
GATCCAGGTAAAAAAGACGACCAAAATCCAACTCCTGATCCAGCACCAAATGATATTGAAGCGGCTAGAAAGAGATTAAGTGACTTGATTGGTGAATGCACTGATATAGATACGGGTGGTATGAGTCATCCGGAAGCTAAGGCAGCAAAACCAGTATTTGACAAGGCAAAAGAGGTTAGAAGCAACGAAAAATCTACTTTATCAGAGCTAAACAAAGCTTATGATGATCTAAAAAAAGCTCATGATTTAATGATAAAGACAAGACCTCTTAGAGATATTAACCTTAGAATGGATAAGGAAAAATACAATGTTGGAGACTCTGTAGAAATATATATCCCTAATGATTCCCCAGGATACTTCAATGAGGATGTAAAGGTTAAAGTTGATGATAAATTAATTGACGGCTCAAAATATGAGAAGAAAACTAGCTTCTTTGGAAAGGGTTCAGTAACTATTGATAAATCTATTTTTCCAAAGGATGGTAGATACTCGATAAAACTTGAGAGGAATGGATTTATAGAAAAAGAATTTGTAGCTTTATTTGGAAGTGCAGAAGCTGATGCAAATAAAAGCGAGCTTGTAAAACAGATTAATAGAGCTAATAAATTAAAGCCAGAGAGATATACAGAGAGTACCTTTAATAAGCTTAAGGAACAACTTGATAAAGCTAAAAAACTAAACGAGGAAACAATACCTCTATCTAGGCAGGGCGAGATTGACAAACAGGCTAAAGACTTGGAAAATGCAATTAACGCATTGGTAAAACTTCCTAGAACAGATATTCCATCAGAGGATTATGACTCAAAGTTAGTTGTGAAAAAAACTGATAAGGACGGAAACCCGGTATTTAATACTGGAATATGTGTTCAGATAGTAGATGCAGATATAGAAAACACCGACTATTATAACAACACATATAGATTTGACAGAGAAGATACTGGACAAAGAGATATGTTTGACGGTGCTAGTTTTGATATTCCTAAGGGTAAGGCTCTTGTAATAGGCGTAAACTCCGATGATAATGTCGGAAATTGGAGAGTTACAGTCAACGGAAAAGAATTAGATATGAAACAGATGACTTTCTCTCAACAAGCGATGAGTAGGTCTATAGTACTTAGGCCGCCTTCAACATTCGAAAATTTTGAGGATGAAGTTTTCAATTATATGTTACAAAAGGAGAATATAATTGAAATAAGCTACAGAGATGGCGAGCCTATAATTCCGGGTTCTGATGTAAAGCCAGATCCATCAAATCCATCAGTTCCTGACAAACCAGATCCGGATGAGGACAATGAAGATAATAAAAATAATAAAAAAGACTATGATAATATATGGATAATTAAAGATTTTAGCGAAAATAATCAGCCTCAGAGATATAAACATTATTATGGTACTGTAAGCAGAAAACCAGGAGAAAATATCCTGAAAAATTTCAAGGCTAAGGAAGTTCATGAAGGATGGACATCTAATCCAAGACAACTTCAACAATATGAAACTAGAAATATAAAGGCCATTGAGGAGTTTTCTAATGAACCAGACTTTAGTTATTGGGTGATTGATAAGTATGAAGAAGGGAAGAGTTGGCTTAACCAGAGGAGGTTTACTACTGAAGAGCTTCTAAATCTTGAAATTACAGATGATCTTTACAGAGATTATGGAGAAGAATACAATCACGATATTAAAATATGGGCTATATATGGTCAGGGAAAGGAAAAAAGAGATGAGTTTTTAATGCCGATAAGTACAGGGGACGCTTATTCCATGATGAAGGAAAAGAGGTTTATGAACGAAGATATCAAGGACTTAAAGGTATTAGATGTTAGAACGGATGGAGAATTTGAGGAAGGCAGAGTTAAATACGACGGTCTTCTACACTCTGACGCATTAAAAAAAGAAGAGTTTAAAAAATATATAAGTACTTTAGATAAGGATGCGACATATCTTTTATATTGTAGAACTCAGGTAAGATCAAAAGCTGCTGCTGAAATGATGAAGTCAGCAGGGTTTAAGAAACTTTACTATATGGAGGGCGGAATTACTAAGTGGTTAAAAGAAACTGATAAGAGGGATATGACAATAATTCCAGAAAATAAACTTGCTTTTGACTTGATGTTAAAGCCAAAGATGAGAACTTTTAAGAGTACAGAAAGCCCGATTATAGATGTACTTGTTACTAATACAAATGAAAATAAGGACAGGATTAGACATCAAAATATAAATCTAAAGATAATAAATGCTAAAGGTGAAGTTGTAGAAGAGACTACCATGAAAACTGATGATAATGGTGAGGTAAGTGTAAATTTCAAGCCATTAGATGATGGAAATTACAAGGTTGAGGCTACTGCAGAAAAGGATAATTACGTTTCAGGATTTGGTATGGCTCGTTTTATAGTAGGAAATTCTAACGCAGAATATAAATTACCAAATTTTGAAAGTGCAAAAGCAAAAAATAAGATTTATGCTAAGCAAGGCACTCAAGAGTATAAGGCACTCGAGAAATACTATGGAAAGAACATGTTACAATACAAGGTCAAAAAATCTGATGGAACCGAGATAAGACTAGATGATCTAATTAAAGATAAGTCTAAGCCGACGCTATTGGTATTTTCATATCCTCAATGCGGTGGTTGCCAAAATATGATGAAGTCTTTTTCTAAGATAGATCACGAAAAATATAATTTCGTCGATATTATAACATCAGTAGATAGCAAGGATTTTCAAGGAAGTGTACAAGGAACAGAGGCTGTTCTAAAGACGCTAAAAGCGGATAATCTAAAATCTCATATAGTTTATGATGGAACAGAAGATTCGATATGGAAATCTAGAATGGACTTTTTAACAACTCCAAATACTTTGCTATTAGATGAAGACGGAAGGCTAGTAAATGCTTCAGGAGAAATAAACTTAAAGCAATTAGGGGAGTATTATAAGTCAACATTCGGTGTCGATCTTGGAATAAAAGGAAATACAATTGATGATATGAGTGCTTCTGGAGATTTTGGAGAAGCATCAAAGGCGATATATGGAGAAGATTTAAGTGATTACGAACTTACAAATGTAAATTCAGGCGAGTCAAAGAAAATCAAGGATATTACTGATGGAAAACATGCTACTATCTTCGTATTAGGATCTAAAAACTGTGGAAATTGCCAAAATCTATGGAAGCAAACCAAGATAGGTGACGCCGGGGAGTTTAACTTTATTGAGGGTATAGTAGAAGATCCAAACGGTGATGGAATAAAAGATATGAAGGTAATGCTTGAAAAGATGATATATAAGAAGGGCGATCCAAGGATTAATCACTTCTATATGGGAGCGGGACCAATATTTAAATTGCCTGCAAAGAAAACAAATAATAAATATATGTACAGCTCAACTCCAATAGCTATAGTACTTGATAAAGAAAATAAAGTTAGAGATGCACTATACGATGTGAATATGAGCGAACTTCAAGGCATGGCCGAAGACGTACAAAAGGCTACATACATAGATTAAAAATTATAAATTATTTATTGTGAGGGAATAGGTATGTAATTATTTTTATTTTATGCCTATCCCGAGCAATTTAAAATAAAAGGAGGTAAAAATGGTATCGCTTTTTAAAAAGGGTGGCGCCCTTGTTCTTGCCATTGCTCTTTCTGCAGGTCAGATAGGAGCGAATGGTTCTTTTGCAAATGAAGCTAAAGAAAAAAACAACTACCCAATTTTGGATAGGTATATAAAATCTAAGAAGAAGGTAGATTTTAGAATAGATGAAAGGTACAAAAAGGAAGATAAGAAAGTTAGGGTTATTGTAGAGTTAGATAAGTCAATAGAAAATAAAGCTGAAGAAGAGATAAAGAAAATACCCGGAGTAAAGATACACTATCACTATGATAGTCTTTTGAATGGTATATCCATAGATATTCCCAATGAGTCAATTGAGAGGTTGCTATCTATAGATGGTGTTACCAATGTTAAAAAGAGTGAGAAGTTAATTCCTCAAACTTATAATGCAAAGGAGATTACGAAGGTAATTCAGGCAAAGGCTAAGTATTCAAATAAGTACGGTTTAGATGGCAGAGGAATGTTAATAGCAACACTTGATTCGGGTGTTGACGTAAATCACCCTGATATGAGAATTGATCCAGAGGCTGAAAAAGATATGAAGATTAAAGATATCAAGCCTCCATTTACTAAAAAAGTTCCTTTTGGTTTTAATTACTTTAAAGCTGATCATTCAATTTTAAAAGATAATGTTCCTAAACCTCATGGTATGCACATAGCTGGAATACTTGCTGGGAACTCTCCTGATAAGGATGGATTCAAAGGGATAGCACCAAATGCTCAACTTCTTGTTTACAAGGTCATCACTTACGACAGAAAAGGGCCAAACGCAAGTCCATATGAAATTGAATATATTGGTGAGGATGCACAGTATCACGCTATGGAAGATGCTGTTTCAAAAGGAGCCGATGTTATAAGTTTGAGTATAGGTTCTTTTGGAAGTGGAAGAGAAGATGATATATGGAACTCGGTAGTACAAAAATGCTATGACAAGGGAGTCATAGTAGTATCTGCTATGGGAAATAGGGCAGCTGCAAACTCAAAGTCTTCATATGAGAATTTTCCTGACGCAGAGTATGATAGAAAAGACTTATCAACAGGAGTTTCTGTGGCGGTAAACTCTAATTCAATAGGAGCGGGAAGTACTAGAAATACTGGTATGAGACTTCCATCCGTCGAGATAGGAAAAGAAAAATACATTTATTCAGACTTATCTAGATTTAATAGTAAGTCAGGTAGTTTTGACGACGATAAGAGTAAAAAAACAGCGAAGGTAGCAAAACAAATTCCTAATGAAGAGATTTCAAACGAGATTATATATGTTGGAAAGGGAATGGATAGTGACGACCTACCCCCTTCTAAAGTTAATGGAAAAATAATACTAGCCGATAGAGGGGGAGAAGATATAAGGGTAAAGGCCCTAAGGTTTTTAAACAAAGGAGCTAAAGGATTTATTATGATAAACGGAGCTACAGATACCTCTGATGTAGATGCTCCAGAACAACCGATACTAGGATTTAACCACCTTACAATACATAATGGTTGGGCTATAAGTATTTCAAAAAAATCAGGCGAGAAGCTCAAAAAGCAGATTGAACAGAGCAAGGAGCAAAAGCTAAAGTTTGATGAGGTACCTAGACTGGTCAAATACTTAAAACAAAATCTAATGTCTGGATTTTCTAGCTGGGGTCCAAGTTATGATTTAGAAATGAAGCCGGATATGGTGGCACCTGGGGAAAATATTATATCTCTCGGAAATGGAGATGGATATACTACACAGAGTGGAACATCGATGGCATCTCCACATATTGCGGGAATATCAACATTGATGTTGAGTAAGACTAAAAATATCAATGATCCAAACATTAAAAAGATGAATTTGGCTGATGTCACTAGGGTAATGATGATGAATACTTCAGAGGTGCTTTTAGATTATGAAGCACAAGAGGGTAAGACTCTATTGCCATACTCACCTAGATTACAAGGTGCCGGTCTAATTAATACTCAATCAGCACTAGACACAGATGTTATCATAACATATAACGGTAAAAAAGGAGCTGTATCTCTTAAGGAGATTGGGGATAAGACGACTTTCAGACTTAAACTAATAAATTTCTCAGATAAGAAAAAATCATTTAATGTTGAACCTATGGAAGTTTTGACAACTGGAGTTAGAAACGCTGAAAAAGGAGTCAAGGCAACATCTTCTAAAGTTTTAGACGGAGCTAGTATAAATGGAGATTCCTATGTGACAATAAACCCACATTCAACTGCATATGTAGAATTTACTCTAGATGCTAAACCAGCGAATGATCAATTTGTAGAAGGTTATATTAAATTCCTGCCAGCCAATGAGGATGGACAACCTATATTAAGCGTACCATATCTTGGTTTCAAGGGAGATTGGGCAAAGGAAAATATAATTGACAAACCTCAATGGGAAGAAGGGTCAATAACTAAGTTATCTAGACTTCATAAATTTCTACACAATGACGATCATGATGGGGATATAGTATTTGAGCAGTTAGGAAAGAAAAAACAGGGAACTGATATCGACGATCCGAATACATATATGATAAACAGTGTAAGAGGAGGAACACCAGACTTTAAAAATACTGTTAAGGGAGTTGCTCCATCGGTAACATTCCTTAGGGAAGCAAAAGATTTCGATGTGTCTGTAGTTACTGAAAAAACAGTAGATGCTAAGTCTCTTAGGACTTTAGAAGTTGGGCACTATCCTGACAGATATGTAGAAAATGCATATAGAGAATACGGATCTTACTATATGGATCGATATAGAAAAGCTATGGGAACAGCTATGTGGGACGGTGGATTATATGATCCTACAAAGACCGGTTCTAGAGAATCGGATTGGCTTAAGGCTGCTAAAGAAGGTCAGTATTATATCAGAATAAGGGCAAGAAAATCTTCAGAAAAACCATGGGAAGCGATCTATATGCCTATAAAAGTCGATAATCACAACCCTACCGTTTTTTATAATTATTCAAATGGACATTCTAAGGTTGAGATTGAAGTCAAAGACAACGAAGGTATTGAATATGCTGGTGCTACAGTAAATGGAAGAGATGCCCAAATGCATGAGATCGAAAAAGGAAGGTATGAGATAAGCTTACCAAATGATGACAGTGAGAAAGTCGTTAGGGTTGAAGCTATGGATTTTGCTGGAAATCCAGTTTCCAAAGTGCTAAATATCAATGGTAAAAAGGATAAAACCGACATACAGGATGATTCTCACGATAAGGATAAAAAAGATGGTCACAACTTTGGTGATGACGACTTTGATGAGGATGAACACCATAGTGAAAAGTTTGATCCTAGGAGTATAGAATTTGGAAATGGTGTTATGGCAAATCAAGGAATAGCACAAAAACAAGGAAATAACTACGATGTAGAAGATTTGAACAATCCTAAATTCAGAATAGGCTTTGCTTATATACCAAGTGGGATGACAGTTGAAGTAGAAAATATAAACACCCATTACAATTATGTAAATAAACTTGAGGATCAATTTTCTCCATTGGATGTAAAGACGTTTAAAGGTGATGATGACTCAGCGGAGGAATGGATAAGAATAGCTGATGGAGATAACTACTTAAGAGTTAAGGTTACAGATAGTGAGGGTAAAATAGTATATTTTAACAAATACACTTTATTTGTTGATCTACATTCACCAGTTGGATTATTTAGTAATAATATTTCCTTGGATAGAGATGAAGACGCTGATGACCCTGGTTACGATGGAACAGGCAACAACCATTACGGTAGAGTTTATGTTAATTCAGAAGAGGGTGAGATATCCGGTACTGTCTCTGATAACCTAGATAAGTATTTAATAAAAGTTAACGGAGATGTAGTGGATCTTGCTGGATTACAGGGACATTTTGGACCAAAATACAATACGAGAAATTTCAGTTATAAATTTAAAGCGGTAGATGGCGAGTGGTTACATATAGTTTTACAAGATATCTACGGTAATGATAAGAGGTATGAGCTTAAGATTATAAAAGATAATGAGGCTCCAAAAGTGGTGGTAGAAAACGAGTCAAACTTAGGGGCAAACTCAATACTAGAGTACAAGGTAACTGATAATATAAATGATCGTCATAAGGAAGAAAGCGTAAAAACTTTAGTAACTGTAAATGGTGTTGAGTATGAGGATAATAAAAAGTTAAGCCAGTATGATGTAGAAGGAAAAGAAGGTAACTACTTAATTAAGATTGTTTCTGTGGATTTAGCGGGAAATGTAACGGAAGTAATTAAGAAAGTAGAAAAAACACCTGGAATTCTAGAATCAAAAATTAAAGATTATGTTCTAAAAAAAGATAGGTATAAAGAGTCTGAATTAGATGATGTAAATAATCTTTTTGACTTAGACAAGAATACAAAGGCAAAAATAAATGATAAAAAAGTCTTAAATGGATCTGCGATTATTAACGTTGCATTCACAGATGAATTTGGGAACTCAAAAAATAAAGATTATGAAGTTAAATTGAGTAGTGAGGATGAAGAGGATATGAAATCTGATGACTCGCTAAATAGAGAGCTTCTACAATCAGAGTTTGAAACAAAAGACGAGAATATATTTGATAAACTTTTTAACTTGGATGATGGGGCTACTTTTATAGTAAAAAATAAAATTGAACTAAATAAGCCAGGAGAAAAGACTTTTAAAGTTAGATTTGAAAAAGGAGATAGATATTTTGAGAGGGTTTATAAGATAAATATCAAGGTTTCAGAAGAGAAAGATCCAGACAAACCAAATCCAGATGAGCCAGGTAAGAAAGATCCAGACAAACCGAATCCAGATGAGCCAGGTAAGAAGGATCCAGATAAACCGAATCCAGATGAGCCAGGCAAGAAGGATCCAGACAAACCAAATCCAGATGAATCAGGCAAGAAGGATCCAGACAAACCAAATCCAGATGAACCAGACAATAAGGAACCAGATAAACCAAATGCGGATAGAACTGAATTGGAAAAGTCAATATCCATGGCGAAAGAGCAGATTGGAAAGGTTAAGTACACTAGGGCTACAAAGAATAAAAAAGATGAATTTGATAAAAAGTTAAAAGTTGCGACGGATATTTTAAATAAAAAAGACGCAACTCAAAAAGAGATCGACAATGCAAAAGACGAACTAAATATTGCGATTGCAGATCTTGATGGAAAAAATTCATATTCACCTTCTGGAGGCGGATCAAGAAGCTCAATATATGAACCAACTACTGAGGAAAAACAAGGCGAAAACGACCAATCTAAAAAACCGGGAGATTTAATTATGACTCCTTTTGAAAAAATAGAAAAGTCTTTAAGCAATAAAAAGGTGATTAGGGTAGCGGGAGAAAATAGAAGGATGACGGCGATAGAGATATCTAAGAAAATGTACTATATGGCTGATAATGTAGTTCTTGTAGAAGAAAAATCTCAAGCTGATGCTCTAGCCTCTGCACTATTTGCAAAACATAAAAAAGCTCCTATACTACTTACATCAAAAAATAATATAAGTTCTGATACGCTTTCCGAGATTAAGAGACTAAAAGCCAAGAAGGTATATATTATTGGTGGGCAAAGCAGTGTATCGGAGGGTGTTAGAGATTCTCTTAAATCTATGAAGATTGATGTCGAAAGAATAAGCGGAAGAAATAGATACGAGACATCTGAAAAAATATTAGAAAGGCTTGATATTACAAATAATGAAGATATATTCGTAGTTAATGGAAAGACGCAAATTGATGCGCTTACTATAT
Organism: Peptostreptococcaceae bacterium; assembly: GCA_029983575.1. Classification (GTDB taxonomy): domain Bacteria; phylum Bacillota; class Clostridia; order Peptostreptococcales; family Peptostreptococcaceae; genus JASBZE01. The sequence continues at coordinate 2,100 of JASBZE010000059.1, read as the reverse complement.
CACCTGTAAGTGCAGCTAGAGAAATCCCATTGATATTAACTGATGGAAGCACCATTAGTCAAAGAGCAATGTCTGAAATTGGTAAGTATAAGAACAGTATAATTGTCGGAGGAGAAAATAGCGTATCTCTAAGATTACAGAGACAAATAAACGCCAAGAGAATAAGCGGGAAGGATAGATTTGACACTTCAGTAGCTATAAAAAGAATTTACTTTAAAGAAGCTAATGAAATATTTTTAGCTAATGGTGTAAACTATGTGGACAGTTTAACCGGAGCAGTTTATGCAGCGCAAAATAATTCTCCTATATTGCTAATTAATAAAGATAGGATAAGTAAGGGCGTATTTGACTTGGTAAACAAGGCCGAGCGAGTTGTAATTCTAGGTGGACATAGTTCAATAAATTAACAAATTTTAAATATAAAGACACAAGAGTAAACTAAGCACTACACTAAAAATGCCAATATGGCATCGAGCTGTAAAATACAGCTGTTATAAAGGGAACATGCAACCGGCCACTTAGGTGGCTTGGTTGCTAGTTTAACATATAAATATTATATAAGGGGGTAATTAAGTTGAAAAATAAGGTAGTAAAAATAGCTGCGGCAACATTAGTGGCTACGACAGCTTTTGGAGTGGCTTCACATGCAGACACTCAAGCAAAGGTAAATATAGAGAGAATTTCTGGGCAAAATAGGTTTGAAACAGCTTTTAAAATTGCCGAAAAGATGAAGTCAGATACAGCTTTTGTCGTTGATGGCAATAATTATGCCGATGCACTTGCAGTTGGTCCAATTGCATATTCTAAAGGCTATCCGATAATTCTTGCTGATGATGCAATATCATTAAAAACTAAGATTGCTAATAAAGATATAAAAAAGATAATAATAGTCGGGGGAGAGTCATCAGTTTCTAGAGGTATCGAAGATTCACTGAAGGAATCCTTTAATGTTGAGAGAATTCAAGGCAAGAACAGATACGAAACTTCTAAAAAAATAGCAAAATACGTTGGAATAAAAAATGTAGGAGTAGCTACTGGAAGAAATTATCCGGATGCATTGGCTGCTGGTCCACTACTAGGAGCTAAAAATCTGCCGCTATTACTCATAGATGGAAGAACAGAAAGTAAACTTCCAGATGGATTCACCGGGAATTACACAATCGGAGGGGAAAACTCGGTTAAGCATACCTTTGGAAAGAGGATATCAGGGGCTAACAGATATGAAACTTCAGTAAATATAGCAAAGGAACTAGGAAAGAAAAATATAATAATTGCGTCAGGAGAAAATTTTGCAGATGCACTAGCTGCAGCTCCTCTAGCTAAACAAAAGGATGCAGCAATAGTACTAACTCAAAAGGAAAAGGTAAGCGATACAGTTAAGGCGTTGGCTAAGGATGCTGAAAATATAACTATCGTGGGTGGTGTGTCCTCAGTATCTGATAAGGTTAAGGGTGATCTAGTAACCAAACCTAGAAATGATGAAGAAGTAACGACATCATATCGCGGAGGCGGTGGTTCTTCTTATAGACATGATCCAATCGCTAAGAAGGAAGATGTTCAAAATGTAAAAAAAGAACTAAAGGAGTACATGGACTCAACAAATATATTTTATCTTGATTTGGGTTGGGTTAATACTGAAGAAAATAAAGATAATCTGATAAAGCTTAAAGGCTTGATTAAGGATGCAGAAGCTCTACTTCAAAAGGATGATACAAAGATAACAGTAAAAGATTTGGAAAAGATGAAGAGTTTAATGCCTAAAAAAGTTATTAAAGATGGTAAAGAGGTAGTTGAAAGAGGAGAAATAGGCAGGACTATAAAAGATGGAAGAATGACTGTTGACATGAAGGTTTTAGGAGAGAGAACAGAGAAAAACAACAATCCATCAAGCACCAAACTATACCCAGTACTAGATAATAAAACTAAGGAGATAAGAATTCTATCTAAAGCACAAGGGTTGAGAAAAACAGGTGATCTTACTTTAACCTTAAACTATGTATTAGATAAAGATTATAATGATAAAGATTTAAAAGTGGATGCAAACTCAGGAGCAACCCCTAAATATAAAAAATCTGCCCTAGATCCTTCTCTATATGATTT
>JASBZE010000058.1 GCA_029983575.1 Peptostreptococcaceae bacterium | reverse complement strand
TTTTTATTTCATTTCAGAAGTCTTCTTGCTTTACGCTTTTTCTTTTACTTATTTCAGAAATCATCCTACTTTTTATTTTTTGTCGCTTCTTTCTTTTTAGCAATTGATTTGTCGTGCTTTTCTTTGATTTCTTCGCCTCTGTCCAAGTGCTTCTTGAGGTAGATACCCGTATATGACTTATCCTCTTTCATTATATCTTCCGGGCTTCCCTCAGCGATGACAGTTCCTCCACCATCTCCGCCCTCAGGACCCAGGTCAATTATGTGATCTGCATTTTTAATTACATCTAGATTATGTTCTATGACAACTATTGTATTTCCTGTGTCCGCCAGTTTTTGAAGAACCTCTATCAATTTGCTCACATCCTCAGAATGTAGCCCTGTAGTAGGCTCATCAAGAATGTACATAGTCTTGCCGGTAGCTCTCTTACTCAATTCTGAAGCCAGTTTAATTCTCTGTGCCTCACCTCCGGAAAGCTGTGTTGAAGGTTGACCTAGTTTTATATATGATAGCCCAACATCCATCAAAGTGTCCAGCTTTTTCTTTATGCTAGGTATATTTTCAAAAAAGTCCCTAGCTTCCTCTACATTCATATCCAATACGTCGGCAATACTCTTATCCTTGTATTTTACCTGAAGGGTCTCCCTATTGTATCTCTCGCCCTTGCACACGTCACATGGTACGTACACGTCAGGCAAGAAGTGCATTTCTATCTTAAGTATACCGTCACCCTTACATGCCTCGCACCTACCGCCTTTAACATTAAAGCTAAACCTGCCTTTTTTATATCCCCTAGCTTTTGCCTCGTTAGTTGATGCAAACAAGTCTCTAATATTGTCAAAAACACCGGTATATGTGGCGGGGTTTGACCTAGGAGTTCTTCCTATTGGACTCTGATCTATATTTATTATCTTATCTATATTTTCTATTCCCTTTATTGACTTGTGCTTTCCAGGTTTAAGCCTAGATTTATATAATTGAGTGGCTAGGGATTTATATAGTATTTCATTGACCAAGGTAGATTTTCCTGATCCTGATACACCAGTCACACATATAAACTTTCCAAGAGGAAATTTTACGTTTATCTTTTTGAGGTTATTTTCCTCAGCTCCCTTGATCTCAATAAATTCGCCATTTCCTTCCCTTATATTCTCTGGTACTGGTATAAACTTTTCTCCGCTTAGATATTTTCCTGTGAGGGAATTTTTATTTTTCATAATCTCATCTACACTACCTGTAGCCACGATTTCTCCGCCGTGAAGACCTGCTCCAGGGCCTATGTCTACTATATAATCTGAAGCAAACATAGTGTCTTCATCGTGTTCGACTACGATCAACGTATTTCCTAGATCAGTCAACCTCCTAAGAGTGTCGATCAGCTTATCATTATCCCTTTGATGAAGTCCAATGCTAGGCTCATCCAACACGTATAAAACACCTACAAGTGCCGAACCTATCTGAGTTGCCAGCCTAATTCTCTGAGCTTCTCCTCCTGATAGAGTCCCTGCTTTTCTGCTCAAAGTCAGATAACCTAAGCCGACATCTCTCAAAAATGTCGCCCTAGCTCTTATTTCCTTAATAATCTCACTACCGATTATCTGTTTTTGTTTTGTTAGCTCTATATTCTCAAAGAATTTGACCAACTCCTCGATTGATAGATCAGTGATGTCCATTATGTTTTTATCTTCTACAAAAACCGATAAAACCTCATCTTTTAGCCTTTTTCCATGGCATTTTGGACAAGGTCTCTCATCCATAAACTCCTCGATCTTATCTCTCATAAACTCAGATCCAGTTTCATTATATCTCCTCTCGAGATTGGGTATAACTCCTTCGAATACCGATTTATGCCTCTTTCTTCCGCTAAATTTTGAATCGAATACAAACTCAACTTCGGTATGGTACTTCCCGTATAAAAGATCTTCTACAAATTTTTTAGGTAGATCCTTAAAAGGGGTATCTGTTGACACATCGTATATATCTGCCAGTGATTTTATCATCTTGGCATAGTAAGTCTCGTCATTTGATGCTGCACTACCCCATGCTGCAATAGCTCCTTGTTTTAAACTCAGTTCCTCATTTGGTACTACCAAATCGGGATCTACTTCCTTACTTTCTCCCAATCCATTACAAACCTCGCAAGCTCCAAAGGGAGCGTTGAATGAAAAAAGCCTTGGTGAGAGTTCTTCAAGTGCAATTCCGTGATCTGGGCAAGCAAATTTTGTTGAGAAGAGTATCTCATCTCCATCTATTATCTGTGCTATAACTAGACCATCAGAGAGTTTCACTGCAGTTTCTATTGAATCTGCCAGTCTTTTCTCAATTCCATCCTTAACTATTATCCTATCTACAACAACCTCTATATCGTGTTTCTTATTTTTTTCAAGGGAAATATCATCGTATACCTCGAAATCTTCCCCATCAATCCTAAGCCTTACGTATCCTTCTTTTTTTATTGTTTCAATGACCTTGGCGTGGGTTCCCTTTTTTCCCCTCACAACTGGAGATAGAATCTGAAGCCTAGTCCTATCATCAAGCTCCATCACGCGGTCGACTATCTCCTGAACCGTCATCTGACGAATCTCCTTACCACAGATATGACAGTGAACATCGCCGACACGTGCAAACAAAAGTCTCAAATAGTCGTATATCTCCGTAACAGTACCGACAGTTGACCTTGGGTTTTTTGAAGTCGTCTTCTGATCGATCGCAATGGCAGGAGATAAACCGTCTATGTACTCGACATTTGGTTTTTCCATCTGACCGAGGAACTGCCTTGCATATGAAGATACGCTCTCCATATACCTCCTCTGCCCCTCAGCATATATAGTATCAAACGCCAAGGAAGACTTCCCTGAACCAGAAAGCCCAGTAAAAACTATAAACTTATCCCTGGGTAGGGTTAGGTCTATGTTTTTTAAATTATGCTCCTTGGCACCTCTTATCTCAATATTATCGTTCATAATTCCTCCATTTTAAAATGATTGCTTAGTTTTTCAAGTAACTGGATTGTTAACTAGATTTACTAGGTTTACTAAATTAACTAGATTAACTAGATTTACTAGATTTACTAGATTATTAACTAGTTTTTTGCAAATTCATCAATCTGATTTGTATATATATTATAGTTGTTTTTCTAACTCTGCAATCTTATCTCTGATTTCTGCAGCCTCTTCGAAATTAAGTTCCTCGGCAGCAGCGAGCATTTTGACTCTCAAGTCTTCTATCAAGCCAATGAGCTCCTTGGTATCTATCTTATCTCCATAGCTATCTGTATCCTCAGCAACCATAGTAGCTTCTATATTGCTTCTGATACCCTTGATGATGGTTTTTGGAGTAATATTGTGTTCTTCGTTGTATTTCTGTTGTATTTCACGCCTTCTTGCAGTCTCGTCAATGGCACGCCTCATCGAATCCGTAACTACATCAGCATACATAATTACGTGGCCATTTGCATTTCTAGCCGCCCTACCTATTGTCTGTATCAATGAAGTCTCTGATCTCAAGAATCCTTCCTTATCAGCGTCTAGGATTGCAATAAGCGAAACCTCCGGAATATCAAGACCCTCTCTAAGCAGGTTTATACCTACCAATACATCAAACTGTCCTAGCCTCAAATCCCTTATTATCTCGGTTCTTTCCAAGGTTACTATGTCTGAGTGCAGATACTTGACCTTAATTCCGATATTTTTCAAGTAGTCGCTCAAATCCTCGCTCATCTTCTTGGTTAGTGTCGTGATCAATACCCTCTCGTTTTTCTCTACTCTCTTGTTAATATTATCAACCAAGTCGTCGATTTGATTTTTAATCGGCTTGACCTCTACAACAGGATCTAAAAGCCCTGTAGGTCTTATTATCTGTTCTGCAAATGCTTGAGAGTGTTCCATCTCATAAGGACCTGGAGTAGCGGTCGTAAACAGAATTTGATTTATATTTTCCTCAAATTCATCAAAATTTAAAGGTCTGTTATCATATGCTGAAGGAAGTCTAAACCCATTGTCTATAAGTGACTTTTTCCTTGACCTATCACCAGCGTACATACCTCTTACCTGTGGAATAGTAACGTGGGACTCATCGACGATCATCAGAAAATCATCAGGGAAGAAATCCATCAAAGTATATGGCTTTTCCCCTTCCTTACGTCCAGTTATATGCCTTGAGTAATTCTCTATTCCCGTACAAAATCCCATTTCTCTAAGCATCTCCACGTCGTACTTAGTCCTTTGCTCTATTCTCTGTGCTTCAAGTAGCATATCTCTCTCTTTGAAGTACTCTATCCTCTCTTCAAGCTCTTTTTCGATTGCGACTACAGCACTTTCGATACGTTCAGGAGTAGTTACGTAGTGCGATGCCGGAAATATTACAACATGATTTCTCTTTGCCGTTATTTTTCCAGTCAAATAATCTATTTCTACTATTCTATCAATTTCATCTCCAAAAAACTCAACCCTGATCGCCTTTTCATCAGTGCTGGCAGGGAAGATTTCCAGTACATCCCCTCTAACTCTAAATGTACCACGTATAAAATTTATATCATTTCTCTCATATTGAATCTCTATAAGTTGTTTTATGACCTCATCTCTATCTTTCATCATACCAGGTCTCAAACTAACCATAAGTTCCTTGTAATCCTTAGGATCGCCCAAACCGTAGATACACGAAACAGAAGAGATAACTATTACGTCTTTTCTCTCCAAAATCGCCGCTGTGGCAGAGTGCCTGAGCTTATCTATCTCATCATTTATACTGGCATCCTTCTCGATATATGTGTCACTGGAAGCAACGTAAGCTTCCGGCTGGTAATAATCGTAATAACTTACGAAATACTCTACGGCATTATCGGGAAAAAACTCTTTAAACTCTGAATACAACTGAGCTGCAAGAGTTTTATTATGCGCCAAAATGAGGGTAGGTTTTTTTACCCTCTCTATTATATTTGCCATTGCAAAAGTCTTACCAGAACCGGTAACACCTAGCAAGGTCTGATATTTATTGTTGTTTTTGATAGATTCTACCATTTTATCTATTGCCTGTGGCTGATCCCCCATAGGTTTAAAATCCGCTTTAACTTTAAAATCCATAATTATCCCTCCATATTAATTTTAATAAATAGAAACCATTATGTAAACCCCGCAAGTATGCAAACCCCGCGATATAACTAAAGGTACCAGTTACGGTACCTCAGTGAAACAAGTCATAAAATACTCAAAGCCACAGTGGGGGACTGTGGCTTGTATGGGGGAGATTGAGTATTTTTATTATTGTTACAATATATATTATATCCTCATATTCTCGATTTAAACAAAAAATTTATATTTTTATTAAATAATTTTATTTTTTTATCCAATAAGATTTATTCATATATCAATCAAACGTTAAATAATTATTAAAATCTTTATACTATTGTCGTTTTCCTTAAACGATTTGTATTTAATTTCGTTGATTTTTACCTATTTAATTTCGTTAAGGGTTTCTCCATTATCAGGATCAAAGAAATTTAGTATTTCCGTATTTGAGACTTCAATTCCCACTTCCTGACCCCTTTTAAAATTCAAGCTATTGTGAACCTTGACTATGATATTCTTCCTTTCATCCCCATCGATGCTAAATGTCTTTCCGGAAATATTTCTCTCCAAGTGAACGTATTTTTCGCTTCCCAGATTTTCAACAAGTGATACTACAAAGTCACTTCCATCTACTATTCTAATATTTTCCGGTCTAAGTCCAACTAAAACCTTCTTCTTATTATAGTCTCTTATTACATCTTGCCCAACCTTCTGTCCAAAGAAATCTACCTGTCCGTCAACGACACCTCTTTCAATTATGTTTATGCTAGGAGAGCCGATAAACTCCGCGACAAATAAATTGGCCGGCCAATCATAAACGTCGTCTGGGCTCCCAATCTGTTGGATTACTCCTCCATTGAGGACAACTATCTTATCTCCCATAGTCATCGCTTCAGTCTGATCGTGGGTAACATATATAGTAGTTGAGTCAAGACTGTTGTGAAGTTTAGATATCTCAGTTCTCATATGAAGCCTTAATTTAGCGTCTAAGTTAGAAAGAGGTTCGTCCATCAAAAACACCTTTGGATTTCTAACGATAGCCCTACCCAAGGCAACCCTCTGCCTCTGACCTCCAGAAAGCTGTCCCGGTTTTCTCTTGAGCATAGATGTAAGGCCTAAAATTTCAGCCGCATTGCCGACCTTCTCCTCAATTACCTTTTTATCTTCTTTCTTTATATTTAAACTAAATGCCATATTGTCGTAAACACTCATATGTGGGTAAAGGGCATAATTTTGAAAAACCATTGCCACATCCCTGTCCTTAGGGTCGATATCATTGACAACTTTCCCATCAATTATGATCTCACCGCCGGTAATTTCCTCTAGACCTGCTATCATTCTGAGCAATGTTGACTTTCCACATCCTGAAGGACCTACAAAAACTACAAACTCCCTGTCATTTATCTCCAAGTTGATATTTTTTAGTGCGTGGAACCCACCTTTATATACTTTTTCTACATTTTTTAATCTTAATTCAGCCATAACTTCCTCCTAAGCGTATTTTTAACGCGATACTACCTTTATTTTATCACATAGAGTCGTGAATACGTATTTTTTTATCGTTTATTTATCATCTATTCAAAATAACTATACAACATATTTTTGTATAAGTATTATCTATAATAGATTAATTGCTATTATTAGGAAAACTCTTTTTTAAGTATTTAATTATGATATAATTTAAATTAGGATACTAATTTCCAAATAAAGAAATACAGGAGGAATAATATGAAGAAATTTCTATCAATTTTTGCCTCTCTTTGCTTAGTAGTCGGAATGTTCGCCGGCTGCTCTAAAGGCTCAGACGAGAAGAAAGAGGACGCTAAAAGCAGCAAATCCTCAAACGAAATCACATTTATGATACCAGACTGGGGAGACCCTGGGGACGAACTTTTAAAAGAGTTTGAAAAAGACTCCGGTATCAAGGTAAAAGTTATCCAAACAAGTTGGGATGACATCAGAGACAAGATATCTACTGCAGCAGCTGGAAAAACAGTAGCGGCTGACGTATTTGAAGTAGACTGGTCTTGGGTAGGAGAATTTAAGGCAGCTAACTGGGTTATGCCTATAGATGTTGACGATGCAGACAAGACTGATATGCCAACTCTTAAGACATTCACAGTAGACGACAAGGTATATGCCCTACCATACGCAAACGACTTTAGAGTAGGATTTTACAATACTGAAATGTATAAAAAAGCGGGACTTACTACTGAGCCTAAGACTTGGGAAGAAGTAATAGCTAATTCACAGGTTATCAAGGATAAAAAAGTTACTGAATATCCAGTATCTATACCTCTAAACGCCGACGAAAATACAACTACTTCACTTCTATGGCTAGCTTATACTAGAAATGGTAAAGTATTTAACGACGACAACACAATAAATAAGGAAAGTGTTCTAGACGCTTTAACTATTATGGATACACTAGTTAAGAAAGACTTAGTAAATCCAGCTAACCGTAACTCATCTGGAATGGATGCATACGGACAAATATCTGCAGGAACAACAAGTTTCTTAGTTGGACCATCTTCTTTTGTAGGAAGGGTTAACGACGAAAAAGAATCTAAGGTAGTAGGTCAAGTTATGCCTATTATGGTTCCTGGTAAAGGTGGAGTGGCTAAGGCTACAGTTCCATTTGCAGAAGCTATAGGTGTATCTAACTACACAAAAAATAAAGACGCAGCTATGAAGTTCGCAAAATGGTATACTTCTAAAGAAACTCAAGCTAAACTATTTGAAAAGAACAATACTATGCCAACTAGAAACTCTGTATTAGATCAATTAATTAAAGATGGCAAGATGAAAAACACAGGAGCTATGCAAGAACTAGCTAAGATCATCGAGTCACCATTCCCTAATGGAGTTCCAACTTACTACACTAAGATGAGTACTGAGATATTCAACGCAGTAAATCAAATGGCTAATGGTAAATTGACTCCTCAACAAGCTACAGATCAAATAGCTGAAAAAGTTGACGCCCTAGCTAAAGAAGCTAAGTAGGGATTTAGGAGACTTCAATAAATAAAGTTAATTAAATGGCGGCGAAAGGCACCAACTAGCCTCCGCCGCCTATTTATATAAATAAGCAACTGAAATGTACACGCAGACTATCTTTATAGTAAGAGGCGACTAAAAGTTAAGTTGTACACATCTACTATTTATACATAAAAATAAAAAGAAAGGAGAAATTGTGATGAGCAAGAAAAAAATAAAACCGTGGATTTTGCTGTTGCCTTGTTTGATAATAATGGTATCGCTGGTTTTAATACCCGTTATTAGAACTTTTTTCTTCAGTTTACAAAACTATACACTGACTTCTCCGGAAACGACAAAATTCATATTTTTGGATAACTACCTCAAACTCTTAAAAAATCACGACTTCTGGTACGCATTTCAAAACTCTATGATAATCTTGGTATTCGTCGTAGTATTTTCGATGATATCTTCTATTTCCGCGGGACTTTTATTAAATAGAAATTCGAGATTTAGCGGTATATTGACCGCTATTGCAATATTGCCTTGGGCTTTACCTCCAATTGTAAACGGAATTATTTGGAAGTTTATTTTTTATCCCGGAAATGGATTTGCAAACAAGCTACTAATGGTGATGGGGTTAATTGACAAACCCATAGCCTGGACCAACAGTAGGATGCTGGTGCTTTTCGTGGTTTCTGTGGTAGTATCATGGAGGGTCGTTCCATTTTGTGCGATCATTGTACTAGCTAACCTCCAAAATATACCGGGAGAACTATATGAGGCAGCTAAGGTTGACGGTAGCTCAAAACTCCAAGAGCTGACAAAGATTACCCTACCTATGCTTATTCCATCATTTTCAATAATTTTGATTCAAATAACGATGGCAGCTATAAATGTTTTCGACGAGATAGTTGCAATAGCGGGTTATAAATTCGAGAGTCAGACTCTTTTAATTTACAACTACTTAAATACATTTAGTTTCCTAGACTTCGGTTATGGTTCCGCCATTTCATACTCTATTATGATAATATCTGGAATTATAGGATATTTTTACATCAAGACTATGTCTGATGGTAGTTATGAATAGTGGGAGGGGAAAATAATGAATACAGATAAAAATACAAAAATAGAAAAAATAAGACCAAAAAAATCGCTAATAACCAGCGAGGGCATAATAAAAAATATAGTCCTAATCCTATTTTTGATACTAACTCTAACACCGCTTATATGGTGCCTTATAATGAGCTTCACCCCAGAGTACGACATGTTTAATCCTACTAGGATACTTCCAAAAGAAGCGACCTTGGAAAATTTCGCTTCCATACTCGATCCGTCGACATCTGCTCATGAAGCTGTATTTAGAGGTTTAAAAAACTCATTGACAATGTCTGCTATCACAATTCTCACGGGAATACCTGTAACGGTTTTGACCGGCTACGCATTTTCAAGATATGAGTTTAAGGGGAAGAATTTTATTCTTAGATTTTTACTTATAACAATTGTAATACCTCTATTTACAACCATAATACCAATATATGCGCTGTTTTCAAACTACGAACTCCTCGACAAACTCTTTTGGATAAGTTTGATATATCTATCCGCATTTTTACCTATGAATTCATGGATAATATACAATTACTTTAGATCTATACCGAAAGAACTTTGGGAGGCGGCAAAAATTGACGGCTGTAGCGAGATTCAGACATTTTTTAAGATAATACTACCGATTTCATATCCCATTGTGATAACTTCGATGTTGATTTTATTTTTAATGTCGTGGAATCAGTTCCAAATACCATTAATTCTAACGACATCTCAAGATCACAAGGTCATAACCCTCGTTTTGCAGGAATTTATGGGCAGAGACGCCATCAGCTACGGAATGATAGCAGTTTGTGGAATAGTTTCAATATTACCTCCAGCACTAGTGGCAATAGTTTTTAGGAAATTTCTAATTTCTGGACTTATGAGCGGCTCAGTAAAAGGCTAGTCTCATTTCTAGAATTTTGAGAGTCTTGGTAAAGACACAGATATTGATTAGAAAACCTCAAAGCAAATAAGTAATTAAAGACATTTAAAACAAAATAATTTAAGTCGTTTAAAATAAAAATAATTTAGGTCGTTCAAAATAAAAATTAAAAACCTAAATTACAATAACAAATTGAACACTTTTTTAAAAAAGTCACTCATAAACTATAAACTCAATTTGAACTCAATAGTTAATGGGTGACTTGTTTTTTATTTAGTACGACATTATACCTTCCGCAACACCCAAAGACGTTATATTTTCCAAAGCTTTTTTCTGTAAACTCGATCTAGCTTCTATATCACACACAAAATAATCAACGCTCTCATCGAATTTATCAAAGTCTGGTCTAAATCCAAATATACTTATCAAAGCATATTGGTTAAATTTTCTCTCAGATATTATCTCAAACCTTGACGCAAAATCCAATATCCTAGATTTTTCCGGAAGAAAATCACTATTTCCGCTGAATAGCATCCACGAAAAACAATAGAAATACTTAAAATACACATTTGGAAAATTAAGATCAAAAAATCTTTTTGCTATTTCAAATGATCGATCCACGGCATTTTTACTAAAATCAACACCCTTCATAATATGAACACTAAGGCAAAAATTTTTAGCTATTTTCTCACAGTTTTTAAAACTTTCATCAAGAGAATCTCTATACTTATCCATATCAAGTTCAATAATCTCATACTGTAGGCTTCCTAATTTGAAAATTTTAAGGCAAAATATCCTACTCAACCAATTACCATCTTCCCAAAACATACCTAATTTACCAAAATCTCCCTCATAATATGAATTAAGTCTTAGAAAAATATCGCTTATCATATCATAATACACATCATCGAGACTTAGGTTTTCATTATCTATATTCCCAACCTCAATATTTTTTATATCTAGATATTTTCTATACGGATGAAGCATCATCAGAGAAAAAATGAGGATATCCTCCTCGCTATCTACCTTATTGAAAAAATCATACATATATCTATCTGCTAAATTTACAATTTTTGTTATATATTTTACATATCGTTTGTGAGCACCATTATTGAATTTAGCCTCTATAAACCGTATTATATCCTCTAGTTTATCATCAATGTAAATATCCCTAGATTTCTCTTTTATTTCATCCTTATAACTCTCTTTAAGTGACCAAAGACTGTAGCCCTCTATTTCCATAATCATATCAGAAATTATTTTATTAAGGCTTGATTTCTCAAAATAGTTTTTATAATGTTCTTTAATGCCAACAGTTAATAGTTCATCCACGAATTTCACCTCTCATAATGAAAGTACCTTAGTTGTATTTCCTTATATTAGTATTATTATCAAAATAAAAATATATACGAAAAAAGCAGCCTAGGCTGCTCTCTTCAAAGGTATGATACAGAAGTGGCTGCGACCTACTCTCCCGGACAGTCTCCCATCAGGTACAATCAGCGCTG
>JASBZE010000057.1 GCA_029983575.1 Peptostreptococcaceae bacterium | reverse complement strand
CCGCATAAAATATTAGTTGATTATATTGTCATCAACGTTATTTGACATAGAACCTCTTTTTATTAATATAGGTAAGAACCTTGTCCCTATATTTATTATAAAACCTCCCGTGAGCAATCTCACAGGAGGCTTTCATAGCTTTTATCAACTCGTAATCTTCCATTGTACCCCCAAAAAATTCTATACCTAATTATTTATATGCATTTCTTTACAACTTGAAAATATAATTAAAAAAATGATATCATTTCAAGATAATAAAGTCAATATATTCAGTATATTTATCGCAAAAAATCTTAGGGGTATTTTCATAACGAAATATAATCATCTAAGTTACTTTTTGTTGTTATTTCTTCTGTATCTGTATCATAACCAAATTCGGTCATAAACTTATATGATTTAAATATATCAAAGAGATAATCGAAGTATATCTTAGGCATATCCTTGTTTGCAACTACAAGATAAGTTTCGTCCCGGTTTTTCAAAGAATAAATTACTGCTAGGAGCTTATACTCGCTAATATCTTTTTTATATACCCCATTTGATTTATCCGTAGCTTTTAACTTCTGAAACTCCTTTTCTAGATTAGATTTTTTGTCAATTATTATATTGAAATCATTTTTCTTCAAAAGTTCCAATTTGTTATCCTTAGCCTCTTTTGAATTTAGTCTAACCATATCTAGATTCAAACTTAGCATATGATTTATCCCTTCTCTTAGCTTAGATAACTTATCACTATCATCAAAAGATATATCATAATATATATTTAAATCATTATACCCATCGAATGAATGAGCATTGTCGTAGGTCGAATATATAAAAAAATATATTGGAATTAAGCACATAACCACAATTGATATAATCAATCCCTTTATATTTATTTTTCTAGTGCTGTCGGTTTTATTATCATCTGAAATATTCTTTCTTTTATTATCCTCTCCAGTATTTTTATTTTTCATAGCTACCTCAAATCCTATTCGACGTTATTTTTAGAAAACATATTCGGAAGTAATATAAGAACTGTAATGATAAAAGCTACCCTCAAATAAATATCCATAAATGTTATGCTTTTTCCCCAGTACAATATATTCGGTTTAGCCATCAATACGAGAGCTATTATAAAACTTATTATATATCCATATCTCTTTGACATATACTACTTCCTTCCATCTAATAAAGTTATTTGTTTACTTATTGGTTTTTTAACTACATATTTATTACTTCCCTTTATTTTTCCTGTTTGAACATCATAATACTCCCTTATTCCAGATTCCACATCATATTGTATTCTTACAGCTACATATTTACAACTATTCGGAGGAATAGTAAATTTTAATCCCTTTTTTACAGTTATACTCGAACTAATATTTATACCCAACCCCTCAATAACTCCTCCTATGATTGTACTGAATGTATTGTCTTCTGATATACTCAACTCTGCTGTAGAATTCTTAGTACATACAGTATTTGTTAATCTTTTATAGCTTCCCCATTCTTTATATCTTTTTACATCTTTTTTTCTATACCTAACAGGGTTTATGTTATTTAGTCCTGCGTCTACTTGAATTCCGCTATTAAGATCATTTCCTCCTTCCATTAAAGCATCTCCACTAACTAATGATAGTGAAATCATCGTTAAAACAGTAGTAAAACATAAAATTCTTTTGAACATCTTCATATAATTTTATCCTCCTAAAAAAACATTTTATAAGGGTCAATACCCTTATATATAGTATAACGACTGAGTAGCTAAAAAGGTTACAGTTTTTTTAGAATTTTTTTAATATTTTTCTAATTTCGCCTACGAGGTACAGAGATCCACATATAAGCGTAAAATCTGAACTCTTTTCGATAATATCGACTACTTTTTCAATATCTCTTTCCTTAATTATTTCTCCGTCATAGTCTTTTTTTATTATTTTTTCAAATTCATCCACATCCAAAGCTCTCGGGCTGTTTGGCTCAGTTATGATTACTCTAGCGAATTCTTTTTTTAGAAGACTTGATACTTCTTCGTACTCCTTGTCTCTAAGCATTCCAATAACTAAAGTCGACTGAATCTTTTCCCTTGCACTATTTTTATACGCACTATAATGTACATCAGTTTCTATTTTTTCAATAAATTCTCCCTTCATCCTTACAATCTCTTCCAAAAGCACCTTTGCGCCATCTAGATTATGAGCCCCATCTAGAACTATCCATGGATTTTTCGAAATAACTTCTATTCTTCCAGGCCAAAAAGCCTTTTTCATACCAGATTTTATTTTATCATCTGTTATTTTTTCGTACTTTTGAGATAGTTTTTTAAGAGATTCTATAGCTAACGCGGCATTTTCCATCTGATGTGCACCGTTTAGTCTTATATCAAAATTTTCATCCTTAAAGTTAAATCTTTGGTAATTTGTCTTTACCTCAAGTTGTTTAATAGAAGAGAAGTCTACGATTTTAAGGGTTGCATTTTTATCAAAAGCCCTTTTTCTAACTACTTCCATAGCCTTATCAACCTGTGGCCACGATACTACACTACCATTTTCCTTTATTATTCCAGCTTTTTGATCTGCAATCCCCCTAATGTCTTTTCCGAGAACATCCGTATGATCAATCCCTATCTTGGCTATAACACTCAATTCGCTCTCATCAATTACATTTGTAGAGTCATAAGTACCTCCTAGACCTACCTCAAGAACGACGATATCTACGTTTTTTGCTTTAAAATATAAAAAAGCAGTGGCAGTCACTATTTCAAATTCTGTAGGCTCATCGAAAAAATCATCAACATTGTCTGTTTTTTCTATATTCCCAGTATAATTTGCCTCAACTTCAAAGGCTTCATTGTACTCAGTGTTGATAGAAATATGGTTTTTCTCCCATAAATCCCTCAACTTATCAACTGCCTCTCTAACCTCACCGATATAAACTTCTAAATCCTCATCGCTTATATTCTCTCCGTTGATTTTTATCCTCTCATTAAAAACCTCGAGAAAAGGAGATGTAAAAAGGCCCACATCATATCCACTTTCTACCAAAACGCTAGAAATAAACTGCGATGTCGATCCTTTTCCATTAGTACCCGCTATGTGTACAAACTTTAAATCTTTTTGTGGATTCCCCAATATTGAAAGAAGGGCCTGAATCCTTCCAAGCCCTAACTTCATACCAAACTTAAGGGAATTCTCAATGTATTCTAGAACGCTATTTTTATTTTCCATATTATCCCTCTTGTAATTTTATTATTTTTTAATTATCCAATTAACTTATCAAGTTTATCTACCTGCTCAGCAAAGACCCTCAAAGCCTTGTCTACAGATTCTTTCTTAGACATATCTACGCCGGCATTTTTTAGCTGAACCAAAGGAAACTCAGAACCCCCGCTCTTTAAAAACTCTACATATCTCTTAACAGCTGAATCTCCTTCATTGAGTATACCATCTACTAATGCAGACGCCGCAGAAAATCCAGTTGCGTATTTATATACGTAGAAGTTAGTGTAGAAATGAGGAATCCTAGCCCATTCAATTGCGTATTCCTTGTCTACAACAGCATTTTTGCCATAGTATTTCTCGTTTAATTCATAATATATTTGGCTAAATTCCTGTGCTGTCAGTGGTTGACCTGCTTCTACTTTCTCATGAGTTATCTTTTCAAACTCGGCAAATAATGTCTGTCTATAAACAGTAGTCCTAAACTGCTCCAAATAATAATTCAATAAGTATATTTTTTCCTTCTTGTCATCTGACTTATTTAACAGATAATTTATCAGTAGGGTTTCATTGACTGTAGAAGCTACCTCTGCAACGAAAATTTTATATCCGGAATACAGATATGGCTGAGTCTTCTTTGAATAGTAACTGTGAACTGAATGTCCAAGCTCATGAATAAGTGTAAATAATGAGTTTAGGTCATTTTTATAGCTCATGAGTATATATGGATGAGAGTCATAACTTCCCCAAGAGTAAGCTCCTCCCTTTTTACCCTCATTTTCGTAAACATCGATCCACTTCTCGTCAAATGCCTTTCTAATTATATACAAATACTCATCTCCTAGAGGTTTTAAGGCTTCTAGTACAATCTCCTTTGCTTGTTCAAAACTTATCTCCATATCAAAGTCTTCTGCAAGTGGCACATATAGGTCGTACATATGAAGCTCATCAATACCCAACGCCCTCTTTTTAATATCCAAATACTTGTCAAGAGGTGGTATATTCTCATGTACTGACTTAATTAAATTATTATAAACATCGACGCTTATATCATCACTAAAAAGCGAACTCTCAAGAGCAGATGGATATTTTCTCATCTTTGAGTAGAATATCTCCGACTGAATCGCTGAATAAAGTGTCGAAGCAAATGTGTTTTTATAGCTCTCATATGTTCCAAACTCAGCTTCAAATGCCTCTTTTCTTACCCTTCTGTCCTTTGACTTGATAAATAGAGAATAGTTGAAGTGAGTGAGCTCTACCTCTTCATTTTTTTCATCCCTGATCTTTGGAAACTTCATATCCGCATAAGCCAACATCTCGTAGGTATTTTCAGCTGTATCAGCCAAATCAGATGTGTGAGCCAAGATCTCTTCTTCCCTCTGACTTAGTACATGAGGTTTTTCTCTTATTATATCTTCAAGATATTTTTTATAGTGAGATAATTTCTCGCTGTTCATATATGAGTTTAATTTTTCCTCGTCCATCGATAAAATTTCCGGAACTATAAATGACGTTGCTACACCTAGTTCTGTGGAAATTAAGTCCGCCCTCTTTGCATATGCCTGGTTTTCATTTATCCTTGTATCTTCATGACTTTTCATATGAGAGAATGTATATACATTGCTGAGCTTTCTAGAAGACTCTTCCATAAGTGATAGTGCTTCCTTAAAAACGTCCTCGCTCTCATTTAACCTACCCTTGTAATCGCCAAGCTTTTTAATCATATCGCTAACTTCTTCAAAATCCCTGTCTACCTCTTCATTTGAAGAATACATATCGCCTAAATTCCATTTATATTCGTCGTTAATATCTTTTCTTTCCTTTAACATATTTCCTCCTTACATATGTGAATCTAGTTTAGTCCTAGTTTTTTAATTTGTTTCTCCAATTTACCCTTAGTGTATTTAGCCACCATTCCCACAAATATTCCCGTAAGAACCGATGCTAGTATCATAAACGGCAAATAGGATACGATCGCTATATTTTTTATAATAGCTGAAGCGACCAACAGCTGCCCAATATTGTGACAAATCGCCCCAACTACGCTTATACCTATTTCTGATACCCCTTTTACCTTCATTATAAAGAACATGCCAAAAAGACTTAGATATCCTCCTGCAACGCTAAATAAAAAATATGACATAGGTCCTGCAAAAATGGATGAGAGAATCACCCTCACCGTGAGAATAATAAAAGTCTGTTTAAAATCTAAAGTCAAAAGGCAAAGCAGGGTAATGATATTGCTAAAACCCAGCTTTGCCCCAGGGAAAAGTGCTATCAGCGGGTTTGGAACGAAAGACTCGAGTAGATACATAGCTAAACCATATGAAACCATAAGACTCATAAAAACTAGCTTTCTCGTATTTACTCTTGAACCCATATCCACCACACCTTTCGTAATTATCTTCAATATATTTAATTTTAGCAATCAAACGAACAATTGTCTAGTATCTAGGGATAAATAATATTATATCTATTTCTTGCCCATAGCGATTGATTTTTCTGTAGCAGCCTTTACTCCTGCCATAGCCGCCGCTCTAAATCCATTCGCTTCTAATGCTTCAACTGCCGCTATAGTCGTACCTCCAGGCGAACAAACCATATCTTTTAATTCTCCCGGGTGTTTACCAGTATCTAACATCATCTTTGCTGAGCCTAGAAGAAGTTGACCTGCAAATTTATAAGCCTTAGCCCTAGGCATTCCCTGTGCCACTGCAGCATCTGCCAGAGCTTCTAAAAACATAAAGCAATACGCAGGTCCAGAGCCGCTAAGACCAGTAACCACGTCAAACATACCTTCCTCAACAACTTCTGCCTTCCCAAAAGAATTATATATCTTTAAAACTTCATCTAGCTCTTCATCAGTCACATTGTCGTTTTTACAAACGGCAGACATACCTTCTCCAACTAGGGCCGGCGTATTAGGCATAGTCCTAACAACTTTTACCCCTGAGCCTACAACTGACTCAATATCTGCTATACTAGTAGCGGCAACAATTGATATCAGTACTTTTCCGTCAAAGTCCCCTTTTATAGGTTCCATAGCGCCCTTAAATAGATGTGGCTTTACTGCAATTAGAACTGCATCGGCATTTTTTACAACTTCCTTAGGATCGTCAGTAATATTAACTCCAAAATCCTCTTCTACTTTTTTTAGCCCCTCTTTATAAGGGTCAAATACAAATACATTTTCCTTTTTGAAAACACCTTTCGCTAAAACTCCTGAAAGTATAGCTTTTCCCATATTTCCTGCACCAATTATTCCTAGTTTATCCATAAAAATAACCTCCATTAAATCTTATATTAATATTATATCACAAAAGAAATTTATCCCTATGCAGCTGGTGCATAAGGATAAATCTTAAATTAAAAACTGGCTTAACAAATTTTTCTATGCTAACTTGTAATTAAACAAAATCTTAATTTTAGTTTAATTAATTTAAGCTAACTCTTAATTTTAGTTTAATTAAAATGTCTGCTCTGTCCTACCTATTATCTCATCTTGAAGGGCTCTGCTCAGATTGTTAAAGTGGTCTGAATATCCAGCTACCCTAACTATTAGATCCTTATAATTCTGTGGATTTTTCTGAGCTTCTAGAAGTACCTTTTGATCAAATACGTTAAATTGAATATGGTGACCATCCATATTGAAATAAGCTCTAACCAAGTCTGCCATCCTATCAAGCCCTTCTTCTCCTTGGACTACTGATGGAGCGAACCTTTGATTTAGTAGAGTTCCTCCAGTCTTTAGGTGATCCATCTTTGCGCAAGATTTGATAACAGCTGTCGGTCCGTTTGTATCGGCGCCCTTCTCTGGTGAAATTCCCTCAGAAAGCGGCTTATGAGCTAATCTTCCATTAGGAGTTGCCCCCATAACCTCTCCGAAGTAAACATGGCAAGTAGTAGGTAGCATATTGATCCTGTGCATACCTCCAACAACTGTAGGCCTTCCAGTAACCTCGTCGTAATATGCGTTGAATACATCTAACATTATGTCATCAGCATAATCATCGTCATTTCCGTACTTAGGCGTCTTATTTGTTACAAGGTGATGAATTATCTCATAACCTTCGAAGTTGTTGTCCATAGCCTTTAAAAGAGTATCCATATCGAACTTCTTCTCGTCGAAAACATTGTACTTAATAGCCGCTAAGCAGTCTGAAATAGTTCCCGTTCCAACACCTTGTATATATCTAGTGTTGTATCTAGCCCCACCTCTATGATAGTCTAGTCCCTTTTCTATACAGTCATCGACTATTACAGACATAAGTGGCGCAGGAACGTGTTTAGCGTATATGTTTTCTATAATCAAGTTTCCTCTAACTTTAATATCTATAAAGTGCTTAAGTTGTTTTTTAAATGCGTCAAAAAGCTCTTCATAAGTCTTAAATTCTCTAGGATCTCCTGTTTCAATACCGATTTTTTTGCCTGTAGTTGGGTCTATTCCATTGTGAAGTGTTATTTCTAGTATCTTAGGAATATTCATATAACCTGTCAATACGTAAGCTTCCTTACCGAAACATCCCGTCTCAACACATCCTGAAGAACCTCCACGCCTTGCGTCCTCTAAAGTTTTTCCAGCCTCCAAAAGCTCTTGAACTATAGCGTCCGTATTGTAGAAAGCTGGCTGACCCCAACCTTTTCTTGATATCTCACAAGCCCTCTTTAGGAATTTTTGAGGAGTTTTTCTACTTATTTGAACATTTGAGCTAGGTTGTAACAGTTTCATCTCATCCATGACGTCAAGTATGATATAGCTGACTTCATTAACTCCATTTTGACCATCAGGAGTTATACCTCCAGTATTTATATTGGCAAAATCCGTGTAAGTAGATGACTCTTTAAGAGTTATACCAACCTTTGGAGGTGCCGGTTGATTATTGAATTTAACCCAGAAACACTCAAGTAGCTCCCTAGCTTTTTCCCTATCCAATATACCGTCTTCTACATCTTTTTCATAGAAAGGATTTAAGTGTTGATCTAATCTTCCCGGACTGAATGCATCCCAGATATTTAGCTCTGTAGTAACTCCTATGTGAGTAAACCAATACATCTGAATAGCTTGATGGAAAGTCTGAGGAGTGTGCGCTGGAACAACGTCACAGTTGTGAGCTATTAATAAAAGCTCTTCTTTTCTCTTTGGATCTGCCTCTTCAGCTGCCATCTCCCTAGCTAACTTGGCATATCTCTCCCCCATTATAATCATAGCGTCACAAGCAATAGCCATAGCCTCTAGGTCTACCTTCTTGTTATAAGCATCAACGTCATTAGTAAAATCAAGTCTAGCTATCCTGTCTTCTATATCTTTTTTATAATCTAGATAACCCTTCTTATATATCCTATCTCCTCCTACTGTATGTCCTGGGGCTCTTTGCTCCATAAACTCAGTAAACATACCAGCTTCATAGGCATCTCTCCAGTCTTGATCTACAGAAGTTATTATCCTATTACGAGTTTGTCTTCCCTTCCAAAATGGAATTATCTCTTCTTCTTGAAGTCTCTTATCCTCATCTGTAACCTTGAAATTTATTATGTCCCTGTCATTCATAACAGTCATGTCTTCCATAGTATGGCAACATAGTTCGGGATAGGTTGGCGCCCCTTGTGGTCCATCGCCCTTTTCGCCTACGATAAGCTCACCGTCTAGGATACATATCTTTCTGTTTTCCATATAATGCTTGAAGGCAAGAGCTCTTAGAATAGGAGTCTCCACGCTTCCCTCATACATCTTATAAGCCTCTGTGTAAAGTTTCGCCCTGTCCATACTAATGTAAGGAGTGGCATCAATACTCTCTTGTCTTAATTTTTTCGTTCTTTCAAAACTTCCTCTGCTCATTATTATCCTCCTATTTTTGCATTAATATTGTTACTTATAAATAAATTTTTAATTTCTTCTAGTTTTTCATCAGTTGGTCTGGAAAAATCCTCCCCCTGATACTCCATATCTATCTTTTCGTATTTGTGACTTCCAATACTGTGATAAGGTAGTAAGTTTACCATAGATATCCTAAGAGGTTTTAAAAATTCTATAATCTCCATTACCTCATTATTCTCGTCATCCACATTCACATCGTTAATTAGAGGTATCCTGACATTTAAATTCGCTCCTAAGTCTGATAACTTTTTCAAATTATCCAAAATCAACTTATTTCCCTTGCCCGTAAACTTCTTGTGCTTTAGTTCATCCATAATCTTTATATCGTATAGAAAGAGATCCACATATGGCAAAACTTTTTCATAACGGTCAAAACTTGCGTAACCACATGTATCTACTGCAACGTGTATCCCCTTATCTTTGCATTGCTTCATAAGAGATGTAATGTAATCTATATCCTGAGACATAATCTCTCCTCCGCTAAAGGTCACACCTCCACCGGACTCCTCATAAAAAATCTCATCCTTTGCTATTTCTTTTATAAGATCTCTTTTTGAATGCTCCCCACCTACGATTTCCCTAGCGTTATTTATACAGAAATCCAAGCAAGTTTCACATTGAATACACTTTGACCTATCTAGCCTAATCCTGTCATCATCATTGTAAATGGCTCCCTCTGGACAAACCTTAATACAAGCCTTACAAGATGAACACTTTTCCTCATCGTATAACACCTCTTTGTGAAAGCTTTGGCTTTCTGGATTGTGACACCAGGTGCACTTGAGTGGGCATCCCTTAAAAAATACCGTAGTCCTAATACCTGGACCATCATGTATGCTGCATTTTTGTAAATTAATAACTAGTGGATGCATAAAATCACCTCTACTCCAAATTCAAATAAAAATCACATCCGCCGATTATAAAAAATCTTTTCATGTACTCCTCGATTAATAGTACATTTTTTTCGCGTAATTAAATCTCAATTTTGTTCTTTATAAATACATAATAACATATTGTTATATTATTGTCTATATCTTTATTCATTATTTTTTATATTTTTTCATATATTATAATTATATCTTATTTTTTTCCTTTATTTTTAACTTATATTATTATAATTTCATATATATGAATTTATTTAAGTGAAATATATGCTGATTTAGAGTCGCAACATTTATTTTAATCTATATTTTTCTATTTCTTAACAAATGGTTTTAAGATAATATTAAGAATGTTATACTATAATGAATACAAATCAACATTGAGAATAGGGGATGATTTTTATGAGAAAAATAGGTGTGTTTTTCCTAGTTATCGTCACCGTCATCGTATCGGCACTCACAAGTTCCGCGGTGACATACTATATAATGTCCTCAGATAAGGATAGCGCTACGGTCAAAAATGAGATCGTAACGGATGGAAAAACGAAAGAACAAAACATATATCAAGCAGTTGCTGAAAAAGCTACTCCATCGGTTGTCGGCGTAACTACTACAACTATTGATAGAAACAGCATTTTTGACTTTGCAACTGAATCAAAAAGCGTCGGTACGGGAATTATCGTCGATAGCAAAGGTTTTATACTAACAAACTCACACGTTATCCAAGACGGTAGATTCAAAAGCGTAAACGTGCTTTTCAACGATGGTACAACTAGTCCGGCAGAGGTACTTTGGTTTGATCCAACGCTGGATCTAGCCGTTATCAAGACAAATAAAACAGGACTAACCCCTGCAGAACTTGGGGACAGCGACAAGGTTAGAGTCGGAGATATCGCAATCGCTATAGGAAATCCACTCGGATTAGATTTACAAAAGACCGTTACCCAAGGTATAATAAGCGGACTTGACAGAACTATAACTACAGAAAATAATAAAATGACTGGTCTATTCCAAACAGATGCCAGCATAAATGGAGGAAATAGCGGTGGACCACTACTTGATCAAAACGGTAATGTAATCGGCATAAATACAGCAAAAGCTCAGACAGGAGAGGGAATTGGTTTTGCAATACCTATAAATACCGCTAAGAAGATTGTTCAAACAGTAATAACTAGCGGAGGATACGAAAAAGTTCTTCTTGGAGTTAAGGCAATAGATCTTAAATTCTATGAAGCTTCTACCGGTAAACACATAAACGGCGCCGACAGAGGTATAATCGTCAAAGAGGTAATCCCAGGTTCTTCTGCTGACAAGGCTGATGTTAAACCAGACGACGTTATAATCAAGGTTGATAAGACTAACATTGATGGAATGACTGATTTACAAAAGGTTCTATACAACTATTCAGCTGGTTCAAAGGCCACACTTTCTGTAATTAGAAATGGAAAGGAAGTAAAACTACACGTCACTTTCCAAAAAGATCAACAACAATAACTTTTTTTACATAACTTAGTTAATAATTAATACATAAAAGGCAGTTAATCATGGATTTATCTTATCCATATAACTGCCTTTTTTGTTTTAATGCTCGTTTAATGCATTTATTATGATTTTAGTTGTTTATAGTATTTGTTTTTTTATGATTTTAG
>JASBZE010000056.1 GCA_029983575.1 Peptostreptococcaceae bacterium | reverse complement strand
TAAGGCACATGACTTTGACTCATGCATGCGTAGGTTCGAGTCCTGCATCCCCTGCTTATAAGTCTTTCTTTTTTGAAGGGCTTTTTTTATTGTTTATTTTTGGTTTTATTTTATTGTCAAAATTACTGATATTTATCTAAAATTGCGTTATACTATATTAATAAATATATGAGAATGAGGTGATTTTATGAAATATGCAGACGAAGGTGTTCAGTACCATTTAAATATTAAATCAGGTGATATAGGTAGATATGTGATATTACCCGGGGATCCAAAGAGATGTAAAAATATAGCCAAGTATTTTGAAAATGCTGAGTTGGTTGCGGACAATAGGGAGTTTGTAACATATACTGGGACTTTAAATGGGGTAAAGGTATCTGTAACGAGTACAGGTATAGGTGGCCCCTCAGCTGCAATAGCCATGGAAGAACTAGTAAAGGCCGGAGCGGATACATTTATTAGAGTTGGAACTTGCGGGGGTATTCAACTCGATGTAAAAAGTTCTGATATAGTAATAGGAAATGCTGCTATAAGAGCTGAGGGAACGAGTAGAGAGTATGCTCCCATTGAATTTCCAGCGGTGGCAAATTTAGATGTCACAAACTCTTTAGTAAGGGCTTGTAAAGAATTAAAGCAAGAATATCACATAGGTGTGGTACAATCCAAGGATAGCTTTTACGGACAACACGAACCGGAAAAAATGCCCGTTTCATATGATTTGATAAATAAGTGGGAAGCTTGGAAAGGATTAGGAACTCTAGCTAGTGAGATGGAATCAGCGGCCTTGTTTGTTGTTGCAAGCTACTTAGCTGTAAGATGTGGCTCTTGTTTTTTAGTGGTTGCAAATCAGGAGAGAGAAAAGAAAAAATTGGATAATCCTGTTAGCCTAGATACTGATATTGCGATTAAAGTGGCGATAAAGGCAGTTAAAAATCTTATAGAAGAGGAGGGTCATGATAATAGGGAAAAATAAGATTATTAGGATAACATAATAAATCAGAAAAATTATATTAACAAGCTCATAATATTTTCTCGTTATTTATATTTTTGCCTATTATTATGATGAGGGAAGAAGAAATAAGTGACTGGATATAAAACTGCGTATATATCGTGTGTAGCTTATTAAAAAATAAGAAAGCGGAGGTCTACAGTGGATAGGTATGGTCTAATTCCAAAAAAGCTGGCAGAGAAATACAATATCGTCCAAGGAAATTTAAGGGGAAATAAGCTTGAGATACTGGCTAGAAGAAAAGATATAAATATGATTCAAGATATAATGCTCGTTTCTGGCAAGGAGATAATTTTAAAGATTGTCAGCCAGGAGGATATAGACTCTAGGATGGGAGAAGTATATTCGGTAAATACGACTGAATCCATTAATTCTATCCTTGATAATATCTTGGACAAGGCAGTAGAGATCGGGGCTAGTGACATTCATTTTGAACCTTATAGAACTTTTCTTAGAGTTAGACTAAGGTTAGATGGAGAGCTGAGTGAGTATTATAGATTTGAGCCGGAGATGAGCGATAAGTTGAATATGGTGCTTAAACTGAGGGCAAATTTAGATATAACTGAGAAGAGAAGATCTCAAGACGGTAGGTTTGAGCACGATTCAGAGGATAATCCAATAGACTGCCGTGTAAGTGTAATCCCGATAATAGATGGGGAGAAAGTTGTAATCAGGCTTTTAAATCGAAGGGGGTTTTTAAAGTCTCGGGAGGAGCTCGGTTTTTGTGGCAGGGCAAATTCTATGATAGATCATATGCTAAAAAGAAATCACGGCATGATTATTATATCGGGGCCGACGGGGTCCGGAAAAACTACCACAATGTACACTTTGATTAATGAGATTAGAAAAGGTAAAAACAATGTGGTAACTATAGAGGATCCGGTAGAATACAGGCTAGGTGGAGTAAATCAGATAAATGTAGACGAGGTATACGGAATGGGCTTTGAAAGCTCTCTGAGGGCTGTACTAAGGCAGGATCCAGATATAATTGTCATAGGTGAGATTAGGGATGATAGGACCGCCAAAATAGCTGTCAGCGCTGCAAATAGCGGTCATTTGGTAATTACATCACTTCACACAACAAACGCTCCCTCATCGATAGTGAGGCTTATAGATATGGGAGTCGAGCCATATATGATTAATTCTTCTCTAATAGGAATTATATCTCAGAGGTTGATTAGGAGAGATTTGCTTTGTAGGGGGAATGAAAGAAATCTTACCGAGAAAAATAGGGAAAAATATACAGACGACAATAATACAGAGAGATATACATTTGAAAGGGATAAGGCAGTGCGACCGACAGAGAGAGAGAAAGACAGAAAATCGAGAGAGATAAATAAAAGTGGCAGGACGATAATATATGAGGTGCTTGATATTGATGAGAAGATAAAGAGAAGTATCAAGGACGGAGCGAGTGAGGATGATATAGTTCTTGCAGCTGGCGACATATCTTATATCGATTTTAAAAAATGCTTGGAAATTCACGGATATTCATTATAGTTTATTCTAAATGGATATTTGCAGGAGGGTATTTATGAAGAGTAAAAAGCATAGTTCTAAGGAGCTAAAGTTTTACTGTAGGGAGTTATCTATGATGATAGGCGCGGGTCACTCCATATCCTATGTGCTAGAAAATATCTCTACTACTGCGGGGAAAAATATATCAGAGACGTCCTATCTCGTAAGGAAGATGATAGGTTCGGGGATGAGTTTGTCAGATTCTTTTAGTAGGACAGATAGGTTTACTGATTTTTTCGTCGAAATGGTAAGGGCTGGGGAGGTAAGCGGTAATTTGGACCGTGTGTTTGAAGAGCTATCAACATATTATGATAAGGAACACAACCTCAGAAGCAAGGTACTAAACATCATGATATACCCAATGATGCTGATTTTTCTCTCCACAGTAATATTTAACTTTATTCTGATTAAAATAATTCCGGTATTCGCAGAGTCCCTAGATATAAATGGTGTTGAGCTTCCTGCTTTAACAAGGATAATAATAGGATACTCGAAATTTTTAAATGAAAACGCCTTTATATTTTTCTCTTCTATAATCCTACTCATAATAGCTATTATATATAAATTTAAAAATAGCTATTCACTAAAAGTAAGGTTACAAAAGGCCAGGGTAAGAGTTCCGGTTTTAAGGGACATATATAAGTTGCTTTTGTCAGTCAAATTTTCGACCACAATGTCAATGCTTCTTTCTAGTGGTGTCGGCGTTTTGGATGCGATGGATATATCATCTCAGGCCCTAGAAAATACCTATGTATACTCTAGAATATTTATGGCTAGAAAGTTTATCAAGCGGGGAAATTCCGTTACAAATGCATTAAACGTAACCGATATATTTCCCGAATCCTTTATAAATATTTTAAAAGCTGGAGAGATTAGCGGAATGATGGACGAGAGCTTTTACTCCCTCAGGGTTTATTACGAAAAAGAATTAGACATTTTTTTCGACAAGATGATTAAACTGATAGAGCCTATAATGATTATAGTGATTGGATTGATTATAGGTGTCGGCGTTATATCAATTGTGTTACCGATGTTTGACGCCATATCCTCTATATCATATTGATGTTTTCTTCCCTTTATTAATATTTTGGAGGTGTAAAATGAAAAAATTACATTTTGAAAATCAGAAAAAACAGGCTGAAAAAGGGGTTAACTGCTTGAAGAGCGATGTAGGTTTAGGAAAAAACAATATTGAGATAGTTAATGGGAATTCTGAGATTAAAGGGAAAAAGAAGAGAGCTGGGTTTACCTTGGTTGAAATGGTAATAGTTGTAGCTATACTTGCAATCCTAGCCTCAGTAGCCTTTGTCAAATACTCAAAGGTACAACAGGAGGCAAAGCTTGCGGCAGACAGGACCAACGCTACAAATATCGCTACAGCATATATACTAGCTGAAAATGAGGGAACCGAGATAAAGACAATAGATGAATTGGTCGAGAAGAAGTACTTAAATACTGTCCCTAAACCTCAAAGTGAGAAAGGGAAATTTACACTAGAAAAAAATGGAGATGAAATTAAGGTAAAGGTGGGAGAAAAGGTATTTTATCCGGACTCAACCAAGACTGAACAAAAAAGTCCAGAAAGTTAGTATGTTGTGATTTAAAAATCCAAGTGACAAAGTAAAAACATAGGAAAACAGTGGGACAACCCAATTATACTCGAGAGAGATATTGAGATCACCTTATAGTTAATTTTTCATAGGGTTGTCCCATTTGTTATATATTTTATTTATTATAAAAATTGAAATTGACATAGGGGAAAAGTGGAATTGACTTAGGGGGTGATCATTATCAGAGGTTTTGATATGATCGTGTACATCGGCGCTTTTGAGGCTAGGATTTATATCGATGATAAGAAGAAAAAAGTAGTGACTTTGTACAAAAAAATTGAGATAGATGTTGAAAGAGACTCAGCTAGGTTGACGGCTGCGTCTATTTATCACGAAATTTATGAGAAACAAAGGATAAAGCTGAAAAATATAAAAATAATTGTCGATGACTCCAGATGCGTTATCAAAAAATTTGATCTTGGGATTGGGGCGGAGTCAAAGGACGTTTTTAAAATTGCTCAGATGGAAGCACAAAATCTGTCTGTGGATACTAATAAATATCATTTTATAAATTATGAAATAGAAAAAAACTACTATGTAGAGGGTATTTCTAATGAATATTTCAACCTTGCCATCGCCATCAGCAAGTTTTTTTCTACTGAGGAGATTGAAATCTTCTCTACTTATGGATTGATTTTATCTACGTTTATTGACTTTGGAAGCGAGTTAGAATCTAGTTCAGATATAATAAAGCTGTTCAATTTAGTAGATAGGTGTGTACTGTATAAGAAAAGCGACCAAAATGAGATAAATATATTTAGTTTTAAGGATATTTCAAGTGCCAGAGACTTTGAAAAAAACTTGGTGAGTTCTGAAGAGTATATCGAAACAGATACTTATACGGAGAATAACACAAATTTTGATATAGAAGATAATATAAATCTTGATATAGAAAATAACACAAATAATATTAGACATATTGAGGAGATAGAGATAAGCCCATCAAAGTTTATTTCTTTTATATTGGATAAGGACAACAGAAAGATTATAGAAAGGCTAAACCACAATAGTACTGACAAAAACAGAGGAGGTAGTAGGCTAATTACTGCAATTTCATTAGCCCTTGTTATTATGACATGTTCTTTGACATTTTTTGAGTACCAGAGATATTTAAATCATAGAAAGTCACTGGAAATAAGTCAAAACGCAAATGAAAGGATTAAAAACAGAAAATCTAAGGCTTCTGACGATAATGAGAGCAACACAGGAACGAGCGAAACATTTGGAAATAACGAAATAAATCAAAGGGTAAATATAGATGATTTACTCGGGGTCATCGATTCTGCTAGGGATGTAAAGATAATAAAATCGACAATCGACAAGGGATCTATGTATCTCGAAGGCGAGTCAAAAAACGGAGAAGATATAGAGAAACTAAAAAAATCTAAGCTATTAAAAAATGGATATGTTGAGAGGATTGAGAAAGTTGATAAGGATAGATATAAATTTATAATAGTGAAATAGATTAATTAGAAATTGATGAAGTATTAATTGATGAAGTATTAGGAGTTTTACGGGGGAATTATGAGGGATATTAGAAATTTAAAAGACGTCAAAATCGATAAGAAAAGTTCGAGGGTACTGATTCTATCCTTGATACTCGCATTTATAAT
Organism: Peptostreptococcaceae bacterium; assembly: GCA_029983575.1. Lineage (GTDB taxonomy): Bacteria > Bacillota > Clostridia > Peptostreptococcales > Peptostreptococcaceae > JASBZE01. The sequence continues at coordinate 5,930 of JASBZE010000056.1, read as the reverse complement.
AATTATATTTATAAAAAAGCCGCTTGGACAAAAGATTGTTGAAGTTGACAATCAAAAGGCAGAGATAATCAGCGAATCCATTCCTAAGAGGGATGCGTCAGGTGATGAAAATGGCAGAGGTAGGGAAGGGAGCGAGGGTAGAAACTCTAAAAAGAAAGCTAATGCCATTAGTAGTGGAGAAGATGATTTGGTGGCGATAAACAAGGCCCTCGGTAGTGTTGATGGGGTTAAATACGTTGAAAAAGAGATCTCTGATGAGGAAGATAGTATATTGATATGCCTTGAGTCAAAACGCGAGGATATACAGAAGGCTGTAGATAAGTTTAAGGAATTAAGGCTCGATAAAAAGATAAGGAGCATAGATATAGTTGGAATGGAGGATTCAAAATACAAGGTTATCTTGCTTTTTGACCTTTGATATCTTATTGTAGTCATTTTGATTTGTCGTAGTAATTTTGACCAGAGATGCGTGCGTTTACAATTTCAATCTTATATGATAAAATATATTGGCAATAAACTATAAAATTTAGGTAAAAGTTGATTGTCTATATAAAATTAACGTACACAAGGAGTGAATGATTATTGCTTAGAAGAAATGATAAGTGCCATTGTGGTTCAGGGAAAAAATACAAGAACTGCTGCATGGAAGATGATTTAAATAATAAAAGACAGGCCCTAAAATCTGTGGGCTACAAAAATATGAGGGAAAAAAGTCAAAAGGCTTACTTGAATTTATACAAGAAGATATTTAAGTTCTCAGAAAATCACAAGTATGACGAGATGAGAGACATGGCTAGAAAAGTGTTTTTCATTATGGATGACGAAAAGGTTAATGAGAGATTCGCCTCTCTTTTTACAACTTATTGTCTGTTCGATTACTATACTTTGGATGGTAAAAATATAGCTTTGGAGTATGCAAACCTATATAAATCAAATAAGATAAGTGCTGATGACTACAACAATGCGATTTCCGTTATAGCATCATATCTTTCAATATACACAGTTGTCAAAAAAGATCTCGATGGAGTCGTTTTAAAAGATGAGATTTCAAAAAGTGAGGTCTTAACTTATGAGTTTGACGTATTAAAGGATATCGAAGTCGGTGAATCCGTTATAGGTAGGTTAGCCAATATTTCCGGAGTGAATCTGCTAGTTGACATAATCGTCAAAATACCTGAAAATACTAAGGATTTCATAATAAATGACGTCAAGGTGGTTTATGAGCACAACAAGGATTCATATTCTTCATTGGTTGAATTTGCTATGTACAATACATATATTTTCTACAGGTATATTCAACAGCTGATTGACGTGGATGTATCTAACTTTATGAATGATAAGGTAAAATCAAATTCTCAGACTGAATCAGGGAAAGATAAATCAAAATCGGACTCTGATATAGGTTCAGGTTCTGATGCGAGTGCTAAAACAGATGAAAAAACATCAAATACTAAGGAAAGTGCTAAATCACCATTGGAAAGTTCTAAATCATCATCAAAACATGAAGATGCCGAGAAAACAAATGATAAAGAAAAGACGGACTCTTATGATGGCGTTAGGGAAAAGTTAGAGGAGCTTGGCGATAAATCCTACTCAAAGAGATATGATGAGGTTTTAGGAGAATTACAGGAAAAATACCCAAGTTACTCAGCTCAGACTGCTACTATTGCAGCAGTAATAGATTACGTAGTCAGAAATGAAGTTCAAGGTGTAACACAAAAGGCAATCAGTGATATTTTTGGCATCAGTGCCAGCACCCTAGGTAAGAACTACAGGGAAGTAAAAAAATATATCGAGGTGTAAAATGAGATTAGGTAAGGAGATTTCTCTTGCGACAAACTATGTGAAGGCGAGTCCGGCGGTTCCTGTGTACAAGGATGATTTAAAAGCGTCAAAACCTTCTGCAGATAAGGGTGGTACAGACTTAGATGTGAATGTTAACTCTTCTAAGGATGATGGAAGCTCAATAAATGAAGCTAACCCATTTGCAATAATTTACTACATTGAAATAGGGATAACGGACGAAGATGTTAATAGAGATAGAAAATATCTGATAATAGATTATAAAACTTATGACCTTAGTGAAGATGACAGGGATGAGCTTTACAAACTCGCCCTTGAGTATCTAAAAGGGCATAATATTGAAAATGATGATAGTATTGAGATTAAATTCCTGGATACAGAACAGGCGTCAATATTTATCGAGAAAATTTTTAACAGCATGAAGACGGTTAGAGGACTGATAGTTTAAAGGAGTTAATTATGAAGGGGATTGAATTAGATTATTCGGGGGTTTTGGATTTTGTAAGTGAGGATGAGATTAAGGCTCTTGAACCGTATATCAAGACTTCTCATGATCTATTGCATGAGAAAACCGGAGTTGGAAATGACTTTTTGGGTTGGATAGATTTACCAAAAAAGTATGATAGAGAAGAATTTAGCAGGATTTTAGAGGCTGCTAAAAGGGTCAAGGAAAGTTCAGATGTCCTAGTCGTTATAGGGGTAGGAGGATCTTATCTAGGAGCTAAGGCGGCATATGAGATGATAGGCCATAATTTCAAAAACTCTCTCACTAAGAAAGAAAGAAACGGAGCGCCGGAGATTTATTTCGCTGGACAAAATATAAGCTCTTCATATATACATGATTTGATAGAAGTAATAGGAGACAGGGATTTTTCTGTAAATGTGATTTCAAAATCAGGAACGACTACAGAGCCAGCCATAGCTTTTAGGTTTTTTAAAGAAATTCTCGAAAGGAAATACGGCAAAAAAGAGGCTTCTAAGAGGATTTTTGCAACTACTGACAGGGAAAAAGGAGCGCTAAAAAAACTAGCAGACAGCGAGGGATATGAGTGCTTTGTGATACCTGATGATATTGGCGGTAGATTTTCTGTGCTAACTCCTGTTGGATTATTTCCACTGGCATGTGCGGGATTTGATGTAGAATCTATGTTAAGGGGCGCAGAGGAAGCTTCAGTGGCTTATTCAAATAAAAACCTCATGGAAAATGACTCATATATTTATGCTGCGATTCGTACAATTCTCTACAGCAAGGGTAAAAATGTTGAGATATTGGCGAATTTTGAACCTAGGCTACAGTATTTTGCAGAGTGGTTTAAGCAGCTTTTTGCCGAGAGCGAAGGAAAGATGAAGAGGGGGATATACCCATCTTCAGCGAATTTTTCGACAGACCTACATTCAATAGGTCAGTACATACAAGATGGTAGTAGAATACTGTTTGAGACATTTTTGAATATTAAAAACCTAGATAGTGATATTTCAGTAAATAGGGACGATGATGATGTAGATGGGCTTAACTATCTAGCTAACAAAGGTCTAAATTATATAAACGATAAGGCTTTTGAGGCTACCGTCAAAGCTCACGTCGGCGGAGGAGTTCCTTGCATCGTCATAAATATAGATAGAATTGACGAGTACTGCTTTGGGTATTTGGTATACTTTTTTGAAAAAGCAGTTGCCATAAGCGGATATATGATGGGAATAAATCCATTTAACCAGCCTGGCGTTGAAATATACAAGAAAAATATGTTTGAACTTCTAGGAAAACCAGGATATTAAGGCTAACGGCTCCATTTGGGGCCGTTTTTTGATGTATGGATTTGATTATCAATAGAAGATTTAGGGTTAGCATATATATAATAGGGTAAGATTAAAATACACAGTTAATTAAATAAATTTGTAATACTAACAATAGCTATGATACGGAGGTAGTTATGAGCGAGATAGATAAAATAGATAAGAAAAATGACGATAATATAGATAGTAAAACCGATAAGACAAATATTGAGGTCGATGCGGAGAAATATTCAAAACCAGACGAAAAAACGCTGAAAGAAAAACTCACTACTCAGGAGTATGAGGTTACCCAATTTGACAGAACAGATCCGCCATTTAAAAATAAGTACTGGGATAAGTTTGAACCGGGTATATACGTTGATATCGTTACAGGTGAACCTCTATTTTTTTCAAAAGACAAGTTTGAATCTGGCTGCGGGTGGCCGAGCTTTTCAAAGCCGGTAAATAAAGAGGTAGTTAACTACCATGAAGACAACAGCTTTAATATGAGAAGGATAGAGGTCAGAAGTCGTGTGGGAGATTCACACCTAGGTCACGTTTTTGGAGATGGTCCCGAGGAACTTGGAGGACTTAGGTTCTGCATAAACTCCTCATCAGTCAGGTTTATACCGAAAAGTGAGATGCAAGAGGAAGGCTATGGATATTTAGTTGAGTTTGTGGATGAAATTTAGTAGGCGTAGGTATTTACAAATTCAATATTTTTGTGTAACTTAGTATTGTAGGATGTTTTAAGGGGTCTGTTGTATTGACCCCTTGTACAAGGAGGCGTTAATGTGGCGAATAAAAAGAAGTCGAAGAGATTTATCGTGTGTTGTTCTGATACTGGGGTTAAGGTTTTTGACAACATGAAGTATGCGAAGAAATATATGATGTATTCTATCGGCGGCTTTATCAAGAAGTTTAAAACTGAAAGCGAGGCATATAGATACGTCGATAAGATTATGCACGAGAGGTCGATTAATTTAGAATTGAGCGATGAAGAGCGTGATAGAGATTTTGAAAATGAAATAAATGCAGGGATGAAAGCTGAAAAAGAAGCGAATAAGAAGGATGAAAATAAGGTAGAAAAAGTCGGAGAAAATGAATCTGAATTTGAAGGTGAGTTTGAAGCTGAGAAATCAGAAAATCAACATATAAAAAGAGAAAACGATATGTGTGAAGATAAAAAATGTAACCCTGAGTATTTTGAGAACAAATCATATAAAAAAGTTTATGTGGTTGCAGCTGGGAGAAATCCCGGGGTATATTTTTCTAAAGCTGAGGCAAAATTTCAAGTTTCAGGGGTCAGAGGTAAGTTCAGAGAGTTCTCTAACAAGGATATGGCAATTGATTACTTGGTTGAAAACAATATTTTCATCACTAAGGAGATTTACGAAAAGTTGAATCTATTAAATAGTTTTATACCTAATAGGGCGAGCAAGTACAAAAATGATATACATAAGTTTAATAAGGCTTTGGAATACGATATATATTCCCTAAAAGGTGGAGAGGCTATAATTTTTACCGATGGAAGCTATAAAAGTGCAGTCTCAGAGGAGTTTTTTGGCGGTGCTGCCCTAATTTTTACGGAAAATAAAGATGTGGTCATTGGGGAGGCGAAAAAGAAGAAAAAGCACTACTCGAACATATCTGCAGAGGCTTTGGGATTGAAAAAGGCGCTTGATTGGATAGAAAAAAATGAGCTAAAAAAGAGCCTCATATACTGTGACAGTCAGACCTTGTTCAACCTCGCCAATGATGATACGGTTAAGTTTAAAAATCCGGAGCTAAAAAAACTCAAGCAGTATTTGAGTAAGATGAGGGAAAAATCGGATATTAGAGTCGAGCATATTTCGGGTCACTCCAGGTATAAATACAACGAGCTAGTGGATAAATACGTTGGAGATTTGACGCTGAATGCAATTTTTATGGATAGACCGCTAGTTAAACAGAAGATATTAAAAAAATATGACAAGCGAACTCTGGAAATTGAGGGTAGAAACTTATCTAGTATTCTAACAGAGCTCAGGTTGAGGGAGAATATATCGGCAAAGGATATGGCTAGGGACCTTGGAATTAGCCAGACTTTTATGACAGCAGTAGAGCGTGGCGACAAAAAAATCCCGGATAATTTTATCGGTAAGGTCAATGATGCTTATAAGCTGCCGGAATACATCAAAAATGAACTTGAAGTGGCTGTAATCCTAGCTAAGGAAGAGATTAATTTCAACATTCAGGGGCTTGATAATGAGAGAAGAGAGCTTTTGATTGATTTGAAAAAGAGGATTGGCGATATGGAGAGAAAAGATGTCAAGGCGATTAAAGCGGTGTTAGAGGAAATTGTCGATTGAACT
>JASBZE010000055.1 GCA_029983575.1 Peptostreptococcaceae bacterium | reverse complement strand
CCAGAGTGCGAGGGCTTTTTTTATTATTAAAATTACGAGATGTTTAGTTTATATTAATAAATTAATGCAGTAATTATTACTTTATTCTCAAGTATTTTTAGAAAGGGGAAAGAAATGAAAAAGAATTTATTGAAAAAATTAGGGGTAGGAGTTTTAGCGTTAGTAATGGCAGTAGGATTAGTAGGATGTGGAGGAAATAAAGGAGCAAAAGACGATAAATCCTCTAAGGGAGACACATCTGCGAAATCATCAGTTATAGTTGGAATGGACAATACATTCGTACCAATGGGATTTCTAGATGAAAACAACGAGGTGACAGGATTTGACGTGGACCTTGCAAAAGAAGTATTTAAGAGACTTGGAAAAGAAGTAACTTTTGAAAATATCGACTGGGCAACTAAAGAAGCTAGTTTAGATAGGGGAACAGTAGATATGCTTTGGAATGGTTACTCAATAAATGACGAGAGAAAGAAAATAGTCGACTATACAGAACCATACATGGAAAACAAGACAATAGTAGTGGTAATGGCAGATTCAGGAATTAATTCACTAGATGATTTAAAGGACAAGGAAGTTGGTACTCAACAAGGTTCTACAGCGTATGAGGCTTTGGAAAGAAACAAGGAATTTAAGGAATCTCTAAAAAATAAGGATGCTAGACTGTACGATACTTTTGACAAAGCTCTAAGGGATATGGAGATAGGAAGAACTCAAGGTGTTGTTGGAGATGAAGTTCTAATCAGATATTACATCAGCCAAAAAGGTTCAGAAAAATATAAAGTTCTCGATGGAGATCTAGGAACTGAAACATATGTAGTTGCTGTTAGAAAAGGCGACTCTAAGTTTAGAGATGAAATTAATGAAAAAATAAAAGAGATTAAAAAAGACGGAACTTATGACAAGATATATGCAAAATACTTTAAATAGAAAGTTATATAGGCTTATAAATTGCTAGCATAAAGTTAGGTTTTAAAAATTAGAGCATAAAGTTAAAAGTATTAATTGTAAAATACAGAGTATAAAAATTAAAATACAGAGTATAAAGATTAAAGTATAAAGTAAAATTATAAAGTTAAATTTGAATTAGAATTAGTTGGAGGAAGTTATGTTACAAGGGACTATCATAGTATTTATAGTGTTTGGCGTTACACTTATCCTCTCATTGCCACTGGGTTTCTTGGTGGCTTTGATGAGGCTTTCACGCTTTAAGGTTTTAAGTAGAATCGTACAATTATATATATTTGTGATGAGGGGTACGCCGTTACTTCTACAAATGATCGTAATATTTTTCGGTTTGCCTTCATTGGGGATTGTGTTCGACAGATTGCCGTCGTGTTTAATCGCTTTTGTTTTAAATTACACGGCTTACTACGCAGAGATTTTCAGAGGTGGTATCCAATCTATCGACAGAGGACAATATGAGGCATGTCAAGTACTTGGGTTTGATAAGATGACTATGTATAGAAAAATCATCTTGCCTCAGGTAACAAAGATTGTATTCCCATCAGTTGCAAATGAAATAATTACCTTGGTGAAAGATACTTCCCTTGTATACGTACTTGGACTTAATGATATTTTGAGATTAGCTCAAATTGCTACTACTAGAAGTGGATCACTAACACCACTTATGCACGCGGGACTTATATACCTATTGATGACAGGTATACTCACAAAGGTATTAAATACTATAGAAAATAAATTAAATTATTATTAGGAGAGAAAAATGTTAAAGATAGATAATTTGAGAAAGTCATTTGGTGACACCGAAGTGCTTAAGGGGATTAGCTTCGAACTAAAAGAGGGCGAAATTGGGGTCGTCCTAGGAAAATCAGGAGCGGGAAAGACCACACTTCTTAGGTGCATAAATGGACTTGAGAGTTTTGACGAAGGATATATGGAAATAGATTCAATTAAGGTTGACTCTTCAAATAACAGAGAAGGTCTAAGGGGAAAAGTAGGTATGGTATTTCAAAATTTCAACTTGTTTCCTCATATGACGGTAATGGAAAACATCATAGCCTCACCAACTCTTGTATTTAAAGAAGATGTTAATCAGGCAAAGGAAAAAGCGATGAAACTGCTTAAGATGGTGGATTTGGAAGAAAAGGCAGACGCCTATCCTCATGAACTTTCTGGAGGTCAACAGCAGAGGGTTGCAATAGCGAGATCTTGTGCATTAAATCTAAAGGTACTGTGTTTTGATGAGCCGACATCAGCTCTTGATCCAGAGACGGTAAAAAGGATAGTGGAGATAATAAAGAGGTTTTCAAGTACTGGAATGACAGTCCTCATCATTACCCACGACATCCCTTTTGCTGAAATGACAGGAGGCAAGATTATTAAACTAGTGGATGGAAGAATAGATGAATAACCTAAGTTAGATAATGGAAGAATAGATAAATAGAATAAGTTAGTAGATGGTAAAATAGATAAATGGTTAATTTAATCTATATAGCCATTAAAAATTTAAAAAATATTATTAATTGTAACGTAACTTTATAATACTAAAAAAAGTACAGTGAGAAAATCATTGTACTTTTTTTGTATGAAATGTAAGTCTTAAATTGAAATTACAAATTGAGATTTTTTGTAATATTGTTTTATTGTTTTCATCCTAAAATATCGCTATTATTCTTTATAAATACTATTTATAATATTGTATTTCATTAATGTCTTCTGACTCGACATAAGCACTTTTTATTAAATATTTGGCAAATTCAGCCTAACTTGTGTTATACTAATTACATTAAAACATAAAATAAACTACAGAAAATAGATACTTTTGGGAGGATATATGAAAGAAAAATACACTTTGGTTGCACCTTGCTTTTTTGGAATGGAGAAGATGCTTTCAAAAGAGATAAAGTCTTTAGGATTTAAAATAATAAAAACAGAAGACGGTAGGGTTACTTTTGAGGTAGGAGAAAAAGGAATACAAATGGCTAATATCTGGCTAAGGTGTGCCGAGAGGGTTCATATATTAGTAGATGAGTTTGAAGCAAAGAGTTTTGATGATTTATATGAGCAAACTAAAAGAATAGATTGGAAGGAGTACATACCAATCGGAGGAAAATTTCCAGTAAAGAAAGCCGCTTCCATAAGATCAAAACTCGCCAGTACACCGGATATTCAAAGTATAGTAAAAAAAGCGATAGTAGATAAAATAAAATACAGCTATGATATCAGGGGGCTTGTAAAAGAGGATAAGGAGGAATATCCTATATTTGTATTTATAAATAAGGACAGGGTATCAATACTCCTGGATACTTCAGGGTCGCCTTTACACAAGAGAGGTTATAGGGAGGTTTCGACAAAGGCACCGATAAGAGAAACACTGGCATCAGGGCTTATAAACTTAAGCGACTGGTATAGAAACAACAGAAAAATATTAGTAGACCCAATGTGTGGTTCGGGTACAATACCAATTGAAGCAGCGATGATCAAATTAAATATGGCCCCAGGGCTAAACAGGGAGTTCATTTCTGAAAAATGGAGGACTCTAGATAAAAACCATTGGTGGGATGTAAGGAAAGAGGCATTTGAAAAGATAAGAGAAGACCTTGATTTTAAGATTTACGGATTTGATATTGACAAAGAGGCTATTGAAATAGCAAAAGAAAATGCTGAGATAGCTGGAGTTGATGAGTATATAGAATTTAAGGTCGCTGATGTCAGAAATTTTAAATCAGATGAGAAGTATGGTGTAATCATCACAAATCCTCCTTATGGTGAGAGGCTTGAAGATGAAGAAAGTGTTAAATCTCTATATAGGGATATGGGATATAGGTTTAGGGATTTAAAAACGTGGTCCTACTATATCATTACATCATATAAGGATTTCGAGAGGGAGTTTGGCGAATCTTCAACAAAAAACAGGAAGCTATACAACGGTATGCTTGAGTCAAGATATTATCAATACATAGGGCCAAAACCTCCGAGAGATGTGAAGTAGGTGAGAAGATGAAAAAGACAATAGCTGTAGTAATGGCTTTTTTGATAGGTTTTTCGATTAGTGGATGTAGAAAGTCAGAGGTGACATCCCCTGAAAAGCTAATTTCAAAACCCCTGTACAGCGAAGAGAAAAATAAGATTTACGAAAAGATTGATATTATGATAGAAGCTAGCTCTACCTTGCTACTTCCTTCAAATTCATCTCAGGTTGGAAAGATCAACATGGTTGATTTGACGGGGAAAAAGAAAAAAGAGGTTCTGGCATTTATTAAAAACGAGAGGATAGGAGAGACTAACCAAGTTGGCTTTATCGTATTTGATTACGGTGTTGACAAGAATCTAAAAAAGATTTTCCAAACATTGACAAATGGTGAATCCATAGATTATGCTGATTTTATAGATGTAGATAACGACGGTAAAAAAGAAATTATTACCTTAGTAAGAAATTCTACTGATTTTGAACTTACTCTCTACGGCGAGGACAAAAGGGATAAGAGCTTTAAAAAACTATCGTCAATTAATATAGAGGATTCTGATGTCAAGATAAAAGTAGTTAGAAATCCGCTTAGTGGTGAGTACAGGATTATAATGATAAGCGGGGTTAAGGAGTATAAGGCAAGTCTATCTCTGGTTACATTTACAAAGGATAAAAAGATGGAATCAAGTGAAGCAACTGTGATAGATAATATTAAAAATATAAGGGATGTTAATTTGTATTACGGAAAGGTAAACAATACTACCAGGGCTTACATAATTGACTACCCTCTACAAAACGACACTTCTGTGGCAACTCAAGTTTACGGCTACTCAAATAACCAGTTGACACCTCTATTCCCAGATTCTAGTAAATATCTGAATAAGCCTTATCCACTTGAGGTAAAGGACGTTAATAACGATGGAATTTACGAGTTTCCTAATATAGACAAGGCTATAACAACTCAACTTAGCGACACGGGAGATAGGTATTCTTCTATGGTTAACTGGTATCAATGGAATGGAAAGACGGGAAATTCCTTTGACATGGATTTGGTAAGCAAGATATATACGAATTATAACTATAACTTTAGCATAAATATACCTAAGGATATGGCGTCAAAATTATTTATAAAACAGAGGGATGAATCAGATATCTCGCTGTTTGACATATACTATATAGATGAGATAGATGCTACTAAGAAAAAGTTATATTCTATTATCGTAAAACCTGTCACAACGGCTGAGGAGACAAATACAAAAAGCGACTTTAAGGACGCATACAGCTTAGCTAAAAGCAATGATTACGTATTTGGTATCATAGTTAATAACAAGATGATGACAGATAGCTTGGATTTTGACATTTCAAGATTAAGGGAAAATTTCAGTTTGATTTATAAATAGGAGGAAATTATGAGTACGAAGATTCTAGTTTTAGAAGACGAAGTTGGAATAAGGAGTTTTGTCAGTATAAACTTAAAAAGAGAAGGCTATGAAATAGTTGAGGCCGGTACTGGGGCAGAGGCTATAGAAAAAATACAGACAGAAAAAGATATATCTATAGCGTTATTGGATGTTATGCTACCAGATATAAGCGGCATAGAGGTATGTAAATACATAAGGGAAAATTTTGACAGAGTAGGAATAATAATGTTGACCGCAAAATCACAGGAAGAAGATAAAATCGAAGGTTTCGTCTCAGGAGCGGATGACTATATAGTAAAACCATTTAGTATAAAAGAGCTATTAGTCAGGGTTTCAGCCCTTATAAGAAGGGTTAAGAAGGAAGAGACAATGGAAAAGGCGAGCGAGATATCATCGCCACCATTTTTACTCGACTTGGACAAGAGAAAGTTGTATAAGGATACTAAGGAGATAGAACTTACCCCTACTGAGTTTTCTATTGTGAAATACCTTATGGTCAACGAAAAGAAGTCCCTGTCTAGAGAGAATATATTGAGTGAAGTATGGGGAGACAACTATATGTATGATTTTAAGATAGTTGACGTAAACATCAGGCGTATCAGAAATAAGATAGAGGATGACCCATCAAAGCCTAAGTATATTCAAACAATTTGGGGTTACGGATACTGCTTCAGAAAAGAGGATTAAGATGGCATTACACTTTGGAGGATTAAGGAAAAAAGTACTTAAAAACAACTTTATAATTATTCTCTTAGTTGTAATTATATTTGACTTGCTATTTATAATTTACGTTCAAAACTATTACTATAATTCTGTGAGGCAGACCCTAGAATCCCAAGTGGATTATACGAAGGGAGTGTATAACACAACCGGAAACATAGATATATCGACTTTTGAAAACAAGATAAATAATATTTTTGAAAAACAGAAAGCAGAGAAAAATCCAAAATTCGGTATTTCCGTTATCGATGTAAACAAGAAGGTAATATTAGATCAATATGGATTTAAAACGAATGAGGACGCTAATTTCGTCGATGTAGATAGAGCTCTTACCGACAGCAAGGAACTTTATCCAATAGTGTATAAAGATCCAATATCAAAGGAGCACCTTATGAGTGTATCTGTACCGATCAAGGTAAACAATATGGTGCAAGGGGCTGTAAGATATACTGTGTCGCTTAAAAATCTCGACAAGGAAATAAGAAAAATAATTACTTGGATAGCTGCATTAGGGGTTTTCGTCTTAGCAGCTGCAGTTGGCCTCAGCTTTAAATTTGCAAACACATTAATAGAACCTATAAGCGATCTCAAGACCTTTGCAAACAACTTAGTCAAGGGAAATTACAGTATGCAGATCGACAAGGCTAAGATTCAAGACGATGAGATAGGTGACTTGGCAGATACATTTGAGCACATGGCTAGTGAGATAGAAAAGACGAATAAGTTAAAGGATGAATTTATATCATCGGTTTCTCATGAGCTTAGGACTCCATTAACCTCACTTAAAGGTTGGTCTGAAACACTGTTGCAACCAGGCACTAGTGATGAGGAGTATAGACTTGGTCTTGGAATGATTTTTGATGAGACTGAGAGACTTATAAGCCTTGTAGAAGAACTTCTCGACTTTTCTAAGGTTAGTAGAGGTCAGTCCATGGTATTTGGCAATGTAAATGTGGAGTCATTGGTAATAGATGTAGTTAATCAGCTCAGGGTAAAGGCAGTTGAAAAGAATATTAGGCTTTTATTTGAGTTTGAAACGGAAAACATGTATGAGGTTGAAGCGGATAAGAATAAGTTGAAACAAGTTCTAATAAACATAGTTCAAAACTCCCTTAAGTTTACAGAAAAAGATGGATTTATCAAGATAATTGTCAACCAGACAGAGAAGGACACCTTCTTTACGATTGAGGACAATGGAATAGGTATATCTAAGGAAAATCTGTCAAAGGTTAAGGAAAAATTCTTCCAGGAAGATTTTAATAAGTCTGGAAGTGGACTAGGGCTAGCAATTAGTTCTGAGATAGTAAAACAGCATGGCGGAGAAATAAATATAAGCTCAGAAAAGGGAATAGGAACATTAGTTGTATTTAATATAAAAAATAAACAAGTGGCAAAAACCACTAAGATAAAAAATAATTAATTTGGATGTATGATATCCGTCTTAACGATATATGGTATTTATACATTCAAATTAAATAAATGTATGGAGGTAATTATGAAAGAAAAAGTTGTACTAGCGTATTCTGGGGGATTAGATACGTCAATTATCATACCTTGGCTAAAGGAAAATTATGAAGACATAGACGTAATTGCTGTATGCGGTAATGTAGGACAAGAAGATAAGATGGAAGATGTTTACAATAAAGCTCTTGAAAGTGGTGCTTCAAAGGCTTATGTTGACGATATAAGCGAGGAGTTTGTAACGACAACAATTTTTGAGGCGATTAAATCCGAAGCCAAATATGAAAATAAGTACTTGCTTGGAACATCTTTAGCTAGACCTATAATAGCTAAGAAACTAGTTGAGATAGCTCATAAAGAAGGAGCTAAGTACATTTGTCACGGTTGTACAGGAAAGGGAAACGACCAAGTTAGATTTGAGGCGACAATCGCAGCTTTAGATCCTAGTATTAAGATCATAGCTCCTTGGAGGATATGGGATATAAAATCCAGGGAAGATGCCATAGACTATGCTGAAAAACACAATATAAAATTAAATGTTACCAAGAAAAAGATCTATTCAGTTGACGCCAACCTATGGCACGTGAGCACTGAAGGTGGGGATATAGAGCACCTTGAGAACGAACATAAAAAAGATGTGTATAAAGAGATAGTAGATCCAATGGACGCACCTGATGAGTGCGAATATATTGAGATTGGATTTGAAAAGGGAGAACCAGTAACTTTAAATGACGAAAAACTTCCTCCTGTAGAATTAGTCAAAAAGATTAATGAATTAGGGAAAAAACACGGTATAGGAATTATTGACATCGTTGAAAACAGGTTAGTTGGAATGAAGTCAAGGGGTATATATGAAACTCCAGGAGGTACTATACTTTATGAAGCTCATAATATACTTGAGAGTGCTACTCTAGATAAAGACACTATGCACTTTAAGCACATGGTTTCTTATAAATTAGGCGAACTAATCTACAATGGGTTATGGTACTCAAAGCTTAGAGAGTCAATCTCCGCTTTTATTAATGAAACTCAAAAAAATGTAACTGGTAAGGTTAGAATTAGACTTTACAAGGGAGCTATCAAGCCAGCGGGAATATTTACGGATAATGCACTATACGATGAAGGAATATCTTCATTTGGTGATAGTGAACTATACGATCACAAGGATGCTGAAGGATTTATAAATATATTCACGCTACCTCTAAAGATAGATGCAATGAGAAAAAACCGCGACTAAATAGAAAATATAATAAGTTTAGAAGACAGTCATCATATGGTGGCTGTCTATTTTATTTAAAGGAATACCAAATTTATGATATAATATTATAAGATTAATAGAAAGGATAATTTATGAAGAGAAAGCAAATTGAAACACCGATAGAAAAGATATTCGATCAAGAAAAATATATTGAACTAATTCACAATCAATTAGAAAGTGAAAGAAATAGTGGTAAAAAGGGAAGGTCTTGTTTTCTGACTACATACGGATGTCAGATGAATGAACACGATTCAGAAAAACTAAGCTCAATGATAAAGGCAATGGGATACACTTCCGCACTCAGCGAAAAAGACGCGGATTTGATAATTTTTAATACATGTGCTGTTAGAGAAAATGCTGAACTCAAGGTTTACGGTAACCTAGGCGCACTAAAACAGCTAAAAAAGAAAAATCCAAACCTAAAGATAGTGGTATGTGGATGTATGATGCAACAACCTCATATCGTTGAGGAAATTAAGAAAAAATATAAGCATGTCGATATTATTTTTGGAACGCACAATCTATATACTTTTCCAGAACTTTTATACAAGGCTATGACAGAAAATGAGAGAGTCGTAGATGTATGGGATATTGATGGAGAGGTTGTAGAAGGATTGAAATCAACAAGGCTCTTTAGCGTTAAGGCATTCGTAAATATCATGTATGGATGTAATAACTTCTGTACTTACTGCATAGTTCCTTACACTAGAGGAAGGGAGAGAAGTAGGGAGGCGGTTGACATTGTCAACGAGATTAAAGAGCTTGTTAAAAACGGAACCAAAGAGGTTACCTTATTAGGTCAAAACGTAAATTCATATGGTAAGACTTTGGATAATCCAGTGTCTTTTGCAGAGCTTTTAAAGATGGTAAATGATATTGATGGATTGGAGAGAATAAGGTTTATGACATCTCACCCAAAGGATATATCAGATGACGTAATATACGCTATGAGGGATTTGGATAAGGTGTGCGAGTTCCTACACCTACCTGTTCAAGCAGGAAGTACATCTCTTCTCAAAAAAATGAACAGACATTACACTAAAGAACAATATCTCGATATAATTGAAAAAGCTAGAAAGGAAATTCCTGATATCGCATTTTCAACGGATATAATGATTGGTTTCCCTGGGGAGACCGAGGAAGATGTAGAAGATACAATAGACGTATGCAAAAGGGTTAGGTATGACTCAGCGTTTACATTCATTTACTCTAAAAGACAGGGAACACCTGCCGCTAAATACACAGATCAAATACCTGAAGATGTAAAACACGAGAGATTCAATAGGGTATTAGAGGTTATTAACGAAATAAGCGGAGAGGTTAATAAAAAATACAAAGGAAAGACCGTTGAGGTTTTAGTAGAGGGTACCAGCAAGAAAAATGACGAGGTATTGACAGGAAAGACAAGGCAAAATAAGACGGTTAATTTTACAGGCGGCTCCAAGGATTTAGTTGGACAGCTTGTAAATGTAAAGATAACAAATCCCAAGTCGTTTTCAATGGATGGGGAGTTGGCAAACTAATCGGGAGGTTATAAAGTGAGGAAGCTTATAGTAATTACTTTGATGGTTTCTTTTTTGCTAGTAGGTTGCGGCAAAAAGGACCAATATGCAGAAAAATCCAGTATAGATTCCAATGAGAGGACGAAAATCGTCAGGGAGTTTAACAGGTATCGAGGACTTAGAATTGAGGCGGCCGACGCTTGGTATGACGAGTTGTTACAACCGTTTAACACTGAGATAGCCTTAACTGGAGGATATGTTAACAAGGCAAAGATAAAAGAAGGAATAAACAAGATCGATATGAAAATCGAGGAGATAAATAGGATCGAACAAAAGGATCTAGACAAGTATTATGATTATATATACGAGCTTAAAAGCAAAAACGAATCCGATAATAAGGAACTTAAAGATTACAATGACTTAATTGAACATAGAAAAAAAGACTCTAAAAAATATATGGGTGAGATGAAAAAGGCCCTAGGGGAAGCTAAGTCAGCTCTTGAATCGGGCATGGACGGTAGGTTTGATCCTAAGGAAGCTCAACATATAAGGGGTATGGAGGTAGAGTTTTTAAAAACTTTCGAGTAGGTCATTGAAATTTCAGGAGGTACTATTATGGACAAAAATATTATTTCAAAAGTTACGCAGTCGACTTCAGGCGGCTTTCTTGAAAAGCACGCTGCCCTTAAGATTCAGAGGACTATAGATGCGTTAAAGAAGAGAAATATCGATGGATATTTCGCTGATTCACACGAAAGTCTATATGAAATTTTCGACCAGATTACAAAAGATGACAAGGTGATGAGCTTTGCCGGAACTATGACGATTTTTGATACAAATCTTTTAGATCATATGAGGACGAGGGATGTAAAACTTCTCGATAGATATGCTGAGGGATTGAGCCAAGATGATATAAAGCAGATTTACAGGGAGACATTTTTTGCCGATACCTTTGTAATGAGCTCTAATGCTATTACTGAAGACGGAGTTTTACACAATGTCGACGGTATGGGAAATAGAGTGGCAGCAATGGTATACGGACCTCAAAAAGTAATTGTCGTATGTGGTATAAATAAGATAGTAAAAGATGATGAAGCCGCTCAAAATAGAATTAGAGAAATTGCTGCTCCAATAAATGCGATGAGAGTTGGAGCAAAGACTCCATGTACAACAACTGGAGTCTGTCATGACTGTTCTAGTCCCGGTAGGATATGCGGTCAGTACGTTACTATTAGAAAACAGCAGCCAGGAAGGATGCATGTAATATTTTTAAACGAAAACCTAGGATATTAATTTTGGGTTTTAAAATGAGTTACTTACATTTATAGTTATAAAGAATGAGTTACTTATATTTATAGTTATAAAGAATGAGTTACTTATATTTATAGTTATAAAGTTAGGATATTTTTAAAAAAGCACTAAAAGATATCAAGTTTAAAAGAAAAAGCCATTAAGTAACACTACTCGTACATTGACTGTTCGAGTGAAGTGTACTCAATGGCTATTTTTT
>JASBZE010000054.1 GCA_029983575.1 Peptostreptococcaceae bacterium | reverse complement strand
TTAATAAATCCTAAACTGAAACAATAAAAAGGACTGTTTCAAAGTCCAAAATTAAAAAAAGACGGGGATATGTAAAAATCCTCGTCTTTTTTTGCTCTATGTCAAATAATGTTGATGACAATACAATCAACGCTATTTGACATAGAACCCCTTTTTTCATTATTTTAAGTTTTTAACAAATTCCATGTGTTAGAAGCTATACTATTTACACTTAGATATCTCTACTATATTTTTTTATAAGAGCAATCAAAGCCTTAGCGATCAAGTAGGTGCCCCAAAATATCCAAAAGGTGTAATTACATATAAGAACTCTAACATTCCAAACCTTATTTAAAAAAAATGAAATTAAAAAACTCACTATTATCTGTACACTTAAAATTATAAGTATTAGTAGAATCTCTTTTTTAATATTTTTCATATTCTAATGCCCTCAATCTTTTACTAAATGTCCAAGAACCTATATACTTTTTATGTGTTTTTTATGTTATTGACATAGTCGGATTTATGTTCATCCTTTTCTGTCAAAAATGTGATGCTTTCTCCATCCTTACCCATTCTTGCAGTTCTACCTATCCTATGGATGTAGTCTTCCTCTCTCTCAGGAGCGTCAAAATTAATAATATGAGTTATCCCGTCGATATCAAGACCTCTTTGAGCAATATCGGTAGCTATTATATATTGGATTTTAAGATTTTTAAAATCCCTAAGAGTTCTTTCCCTTTTGTTTTGGCTTATGTCAGAATGAATTTTTTCGCAGTTAAATCCCTCTGATTTCATTTTTTCCTCGAGTTTGTCAGCCCTAGCCTTAGTACGAGTGAATATAATAGCCATAAAAGGATTTTCTTCTCTAAGAAATTTAAAAAGGTCTCCATACTTATTTCTATCTGTGGTTTTTATAAATCGCTCCTTTATTTTTGGAGACTCTTCTTTGTCATCTTCAATCATTAAAAAATTATCTGCATATTTGTAAGCTAGTTTTTTTGTCTTTTTGTCAACAGTAGCACTAAAAAATAACCACTGAATGTTTTTTTTCTGTCTTTTAGGTACGAATTTATATATGGATTCGATGTCTTTTTCAAAACCCATCAATAGCATATTATCGACCTCATCAATGACGATGGCTTCTATATGGCTTAAGTCTAAACTATTTCTATTTAGGTGGTCTAGAAGTCTTCCCGGAGTTGCCGTGATTATGTCTATTCCTCTCTTTAGAGCGTTTATTTGAGAATTTAAGTCCTTTCCTCCATAGGCTGCTAGAGATGAGATGGATTTTGTAACTAGGGAAATACTCTCATCAATCTGTGCTGCTAGCTCTCTGGTTGGGGCTAAGATCAGAATTTTTGGTTCACGCTTTTTACTTCTAGCTTTGTCAGATTTTGGATATTTTTCATTATTTATTTCCTTTTGTGATTTATGAATTTTTTTGTCCTCACCTGAAAAAGCATATGAAACAAACTTATCTTCATTAGTGGTTCTCTCTTTACCATCGGAAAAAATTTCGCCGCTATCATCAGAATAGATTTCTCCTCTGTAGTGTTTTTCTATTAATGGAAGAAGAAAAGCTAAGGTTTTGCCAGAACCCGTATTGGCACTTGCAATAATATTCCTTCCATTAATAATATCTTTAAATGTAATTTTCTGTATAGAAGTTGGGTTATATATTCTATTTTCTGCGAGGTTTTCTGCATATTTCTCACTCAAACCGAGTTCAATAAATCCATTAGCGTCATTTTTTAATTCCATGTATCTGTTCCCTCCTTATTTCTTTCTATAGTCTACCATATAAGTTCCATAGATTTCTATAAAAATGAAATTTCTTGCAAAAAATGATAGATATTAATATAAAGTAAAGGATAAATTTTCCTTAAAAATAATAAAAATATGATATAAAATACAAAAGATTAATCAAATAATTGTCTGAAAAGTTAATTTTATAAAGTAAAAGGACATTTTTAATGCTTTTTACTTTATAAAATTAATTATAAAACCCATAAAATTACAAATGCAAGAAATTTAATTAATTATTCAAAAATGGGTGCAATAATTGTTGAAAACATGTATAATATAAATAAATAATGCAAGATACATAATAAAACTTGCAATAAAACATAAATACAAACAACAGCATAAAAAATAATTATTATTGCAAAAAAATGTGGGATTTGTGTTGCAATCCGAAGAAAAGATTGTAGTAAAGACATATGGATATAAGTTGATAAAACTTATAAAAAGCGATAGAGAGTTTGAGATAACTTTATTAAAAATTATTGAGATAACTTTTTTAGAAAATATTGAAGAGATATTGAAGAGATATTGAAGAGATATTGAAGGTATTGTAAATGAATTAGAAATTAAAGGTGGGAGGTACTATTATGTGCGTAATGGATAAGATTCAAAACAAGGAAATTAAATTAGTTGATACAACTCTAAGAGATGGTGAGCAGACTGCCGGCGTAGTATTTTCAAAAAGGGAGAAAATATATATCGCTGAAATGTTAAGTGATCTAGGTATAAATCAGCTAGAGGTAGGTATTCCAGCCATGGGTGGAGACGAAGCAGAAGCCATCAAGGAGATCGCTAAGAAAAACCTAAGTTCATCTATTATGGCATGGAATAGGGCTGTTGTGCCGGATATTCAAAAATCAATCGACTGTGGAGTAGACGCTGTAGCTATTTCTATCTCAGTTTCAGATATTCACATAGAAAATAAGCTAAAAACTTCTAGAGACTGGGTCATTGAAGAGATGATGAAGTCTGTTGAATTTGCTAAGAAAAACGGAATGTACGTATCTGTAAACGGGGAAGATGCTTCTAGAGCTGACGATGATTTCTTGATTAGGTTTATAGAAGCAGCTAAAAGCGTAGGAGCAGATAGATTTAGATTCTGTGATACAGTTGGCGTTATGGATCCTTTTACTATCAGAAAGAAAATAGAAAATCTTTATTCTAAGACAGGATTTGATATAGAAATGCATACTCACAACGACTTTGGAATGGCAACTGCCAATGCTATAGCAGGCGTTTTAGGTGGGGCTAATTATATTGGAGTTACAGTGAATGGTCTTGGAGAGAGAGCGGGAAATGCAGCATTAGAGGAAGTTTTAATGGCGCTTAAACACGTATTTAACTGTCAAACAAAGATAGATACAAGGAAGTTTAGAGAACTTAGCGAATATGTTTCTAATGCTTCAGGAAGAGAGTTACCAGCATGGAAAGCCATAGTTGGAAGCAATATGTTTAGACACGAATCAGGAATACATGCTGATGGAGCTATTAAAAATCCTAAAAACTATGAGGCGTTTGACCCAGCTGAGGTAGGTTTACAAAGACAGATCGTAATAGGTAAGCACTCTGGTAAGGCAGCTATAGTCAATAAGTTTAGAGAGTATGACATAGAACTAGACAATGACATGGCAAACAGGGTACTAGACAATGTTAGGGCTGTATCTGTAGACCTAAAGAGAAGCCTTTTTGACAAGGAGATTGTTAAGATTTACAAGGACATACTTCAAGAAGATGCTAGAGTTAGCAGAATCGGATAATCTAGTAAAGTCAGATAACAAAAAAACAAAAAAATAAAAACAAACCCAAAATTTAATTTGATATGAATCAAATAGATAGGAGTAATACGGTGGGAAAAAATTTAGTAAACAAGATATTAGAAAAACACATTGTGACGGGAACACCTATGAAGGGAGAGCCCGTAAAGATCAAAATTGATAGGACCTTAACTCAGGACTCAACTGGTACTATGACGTATTTACAACTTGAGGCTATTGAGATAGACAAGGTAAAAACAGAAAAATCAGTGGCTTTTGTAGATCACAATATGCTGCAACAAGGTTTTGAAAATGCTGACGACCACAAGTACATCGAAACTGTTGCCTCCAAGCATGGGGTATATTTCTCTAAACCCGGAAATGGAATCTGCCATCAGGTATTTTTGGAGAGGTTTTCAAAACCGGGTCAGACTCTTTTAGGATCTGACTCACATACGCCTACAGCTGGTGGGGTTGGTATGTTCGCTTGTGGAGCAGGAGGGCTTGACGTAGCACTTGCTATGGCTGGAGAGCCTTATGAGATAAAATATCCCGAGGTAATCAAGGTAAATCTCACCGGAAAATTACAAGATATGGTAGCTTCTAAGGATATCATATTGGAAATTCTAAGAAGAGAAACTGTAAAAGGTGGAGTTGGAAAGGTATATGAGTACGGAGGCGAAGGAGTTAAATCACTTTCCGTACCACAGAGGGCTACTATTACGAATATGGGTGCAGAGCTTGGAGCTACTACATCGATATTCCCAAGCGATGAGAGGACTATGGAGTTTTTTGAAAAACAGGGAAGGCTCGAGGACTTTTCATTTTTACAAGCAGATGAGGATGCCGTGTACGATAGAGTTATAGATATTGATTTAAGTGAGTTAGAACCTTTGACAGCTAAGCCGCACAGTCCAGATAATATCGAAGAAGTAAAAAATATAAAAGATCTCAAAGTAGATCAGATTGCAATCGGTAGTTGTACAAACTCATCATATGAGGATTTAATGAAGGTTGCTACAATTCTAAAAGGAAAAAAAGTAAGTCCTGGCGTAAGTCTAGTAATTGCTCCAGGTTCTAGGCAGGTAATGGAGATGATAGCTAGAAATGGAGCCCTAGGAGATATAATTTCATCTGGTGCTAGAATACTCGAAAACTCTTGTGGACCTTGCATAGGTATGGGTCAATCTCCTGGTACAGATAGCGTAAGTCTAAGGACTTTCAACAGGAATTTCTATGGTAGGAGTGGGACTTTAAGCGCTCAAGTTTACCTAGTTAGCCCTGAAACTGCCGCTGTTAGTGCACTTACTGGTCAACTTACAGATCCTAGAGAACACGTGGTTGAGTTTAGAAAATTTGACGATGACGAATTTATTATAGATGACAGCATGGTAATAGCTCCTGAAGGTCAGGGCGTAGAGGTTATTAAGGGACCTAATATTAAAGCTTTTCCAATAGCTAAACGCCCTGAAGATGTCATAGATTCAAAGGTTGTAATAAAAGTTGGGGATAATATAACGACAGATCACATAATGCCATCTAATGCAAAACTACTGCCATACAGATCTAATATACCTTACTTGGCGGAATACTGTTTTAATACTGTCGATGAAGATTTTCCTAGAAGGGCTAAAGAAAACGGAGGCGGTATAATTATCGCAGGAAGTAACTACGGCCAGGGTTCAAGTAGGGAGCACGCTGCCCTTGCACCACTTTTCTTGGGAATTAAAGCAGTAATTGCAAAGAGTTTCGCTAGGATACACAAGTCCAATTTGATAAATAATGGAATTTTACCTCTTGAGTTTAAAAATGAAGAGGACTATGAAAAAATTGACCTCGAAGACAATATAGTGTTAGAGGGAGTTAAAGATGGTCTCAAAAATGGAGAGATAAAGGTTAGGATAAGTAATAAAGGCGTAGATTTTAGTGTTAAGTGCGAGTTAAGTGAAGAGGATGCCAAGGTTATACTAGATGGTGGTAGACTTAACAGCGTAAAGATGAGGGTAGGTTAAATTATGCATAAGGTTAGTTTGATAACAGGAGACGGAATCGGTCCTGAAATAGTAGGTAGTGTAAAAAAGATATTTAAAAAAGCCGGAGCTAATGTCGAATTCGAAGAGATGGAGGCAGGTATAGAAGTATACGAAAGAGAGGGAGACCCTCTACCAAAGTCTGTAGTAGATAGCATTAAGAAAAATAAGGTTGCGCTTAAGGGACCTATTACTACACCAGTTGGCAAGGGGTTTAAGAGCGTTAATGTCAGACTTAGAAAAGAGTTAAATCTATATGCAAATCTAAGGCCTGTAAAGAGTTTTGAGGGGGTCGAGTCAAAGTATAAGAATATTGACCTCGTCATAGTAAGAGAAAATACAGAGGATTTGTATGCTGGAATAGAACATAAAATTGGCGATTATGCTTGTGAGAGTATAAAGTTAATAACTCGTCCAGCATGTGATAGAATTGTTGACTTTGCAGTAGACTATTGTAATAGACTTGATAGAAAGAGATTGACCTGCGTTCATAAAGCTAATATAATGAAGCTTTCAGACGGTTTGTTTTTAGATGTGTTTAAAGAGAAAACAGCAGTATTTAAAGGGAATGCTGCAGATGAAAAAAACGAACAGAAATTGAAATGCGATGATCTTATTGTAGACGCCTGTGCTATGAATTTAGTTATAAATCCAGAAAAATACGATACTTTGGTAATGCCAAATCTTTATGGAGATATAATATCAGACCTATGTGCAGGTCTAGTTGGAGGTTTGGGTTTAGTAGCTGGTGCAAATATTGGAGAAGACTATGCGGTATTTGAAGCGGTACATGGAAGTGCACCTGATATCGCCGGCAAAAACCAAGCAAATCCAACAGCTATTCTAATGGCATCTATAATGATGTTAGAGCATTTAGGAGAGATGGAAACTGCGAAAAAAATAGATAACGCAATAAAAGAGGTTCTAAAAAAAGGCGAGGTCAGAACACCTGATCTAGGCGGAACCTCAAGTACTGATGAGTTTACAGAGGCAGTTTGTGAACTTTTATAGAACGATAAATATAAATAATTATGCTTTTTATAATATTAGTACACTTATAGAATCTTTTGGTAATGTTGCAGAATAGATAAGTCTATTCTCAGCATTACCTTTTTTATTGAAAATACTATAATTAATAACCTAATTATAGATTTAATCTATTATATTTTTCAATATATTATAGTTTGTGTTAAAATATTAAATAGCAATATATAATGTGATTATGTTTTTCGAAAGGGGCATTCTATGGCTATCGACGTTATTGATATTATTTCTGAAAAGGGAACCTCACCAGTTAATGAAGATATAGCTGGTAGGGCGGATAATTGCATATGGGTGATTGATGGCGCCACTGGTGTAGGGGATAATCACGTCGATGAGATTAGCGATGCGAGGTGGTATGTAAGCTGGTGGGATAAATACCTAAGGGAAAATTCAAATATAGACACTTCGCTAAACGATCTAATTCGAAAAGGGATTTATAAAGTTAGAAATGAATATTTGATGATCTCTAAGTTGAGAGATATAGATAAGATCTCCTCACCTTCTGCATCTATAGCGGTCGTTCGTGAGAGAAATGGTGAGCTGGAGTTTTTTGTACTTGGAGATTGCAATATTTACATAGACGCTAATCTACCGCTAGCTATTAAGGATCATAGGGTGGATTTGCACGATAACAAGGTATATAAGCTAATGAGAGAAAATATGCTATTTAACCTACAAGAAGTCAGAAGAGATGAAGAGAGTTTTATGAGCGTATACGATCTACTAAGGGTAAATAGATCACTAAAAAATACGGATGATGGATATTGGATACTTGGATTTGATGAAAATGCCGTTGAACAATCGATAAATGGAAGGATGAAGTTAAGCTCAGGAGTAAAGTTTTTACTTGCATCAGATGGATTTACTTGCTCAATAGAAAAATATGGTATTTTTAGAGAGGGAGAAGTTTTCTCAAATATATTGGATGAGGATTTAAGAAATATGGTAGAAAAAATCAGAAGGTTTGAAGGTAGTAGTGCCTGTTCCACATTTCCAAGGTTTAAAACCATGGATGACTTGTCTTGTGTATATGGTGAGTATAGAGAGGATATATTATGATTAGGATTTTACATATAACTGCACAAAAAACAAGCCAAACAGGCAGTGGTATATATTTGACTGGTTTAGTCGATGGCCTTATGTCTGTAAGTAAGAACGCCTTGGTAGTTGGAATTGATGTAGAGGATATGGACGATATAAAACATGAGGATGAGAGTAAAGCCAGTATAGAGGTATATCCTCTGTTTTTTAATACCGATAAACTTCCTTTTCACGTTCCAGGAATGAGCGATACAATGCCGTATATGAGTACTAGATACAGGGATATGAATTCAGAGATGATAGAGAGTTATGTAAAAGAGACCAGGGCTAACATCGAAAAAGCAATAGAAGAGTTTAACCCGGATGTAATAATCTCACACCACCTTTACATAACTACTGCGATAACAAGAGAAATTGCCGATAGGAAAAAAAAGAAGATACCAATTATAGCTATATGTCACGGAACATGTCTAAGACAGCTTATAACAACTGAGTTAGACCACCCTGTGTATAACAATAGATGGGTAGAGTCAAATATTAGAAAATTAAATACTGTTTTAGCCCTTCATGAAGAACAAAAGGAACTTATAGAAAAGATGTTTAAATTAAATGGTGGGGTTAAGGTAATCGGAAGTGGATTTAATCCTAAATTTTTTAATATGACCAAAAAAACTGTTGATGATAAGTCAGATTCTATTAAGTTTGTATTTGCTGGAAAGATTGCCAAGGCTAAGGGTCTTGTCTCACTAATGAGGGCGATAGAAATTGTAGAGAAAAGAAAAAGTATAGATATGGAATTCTATTTTGCAGGCAGTGGGAATTCCAAACTTGAATTTGATGAAATTTTTTCTTTAGCGAACGGATTAAGATCTAGAACTGTATTTTTAGGCCAATTATCTCAAGAAGAGTTGGCAGAAAAAATGAAAGAGAGTGATGTATTTATTTTACCTTCTTTTTATGAGGGATTGCCAGTTGTAATACTTGAGGCTATGGCATGCGGTTGTGATGTCATCTCTACCGATATCAAGGGACTTAGAAATTGGCTTGGAGAAAAAATAAATAAATCCAACAGAGTTATTTTTGTAGATTTGCCTGTGATGAAGCATGCTGATATACCTGACGAGAAAAGCCTACCAGATTTTGAGGAAAAATTGGCAAGAGCTATAGAAAAAATATCAAAAAATGTAATCGAGAGAAGAAGTAAATACAGGGATAAAGCTAGTGAGACAAATAAAACAGAAAATTTGCTTGAAAAAAATAAAAATCTAGAAGAAATAAACCAAATAGAACATGGAAGATTTGATGATAAGCAAAGTTCTGCAAAAAATGGAAGTTTTGAAGATAGCAGCCTTGCTGATGAGATAAGCAAATTTACTTGGGACGGTCTAGCTAAGAAAGTATATTCTATAATAAAAGATGTAATAGATGAAAAAAAAATCATAGAAAAAAAGGACTCTATTAAAAAACAGGATTCTTTTGGAAAAAGAGTGTTTTTTGTGGATTACAGGGCAGGAGAAAAATCTAAAGAGATTCTAAGAAAAAGGGGTTATTTGATCGAGGTAGGTCCTCAAGAAGTTTTGTATGAAGGAATTTCTTCTCACCCAGATATTCAGGTATGCCCTATTTCAGAAAATGATCTAGTGGTATGTCCAGAGTCTTATGATTACATATCTAACCAAATCAAAGTCGTTTCTAATAATCAAGAAGATCCTAAGAATATTAATATAATTAAAGGGTATAATAATTTAAGTAGGAGATATCCCGGAGATGTTAGATATAACTTGTGTGTAATGGGTGATAAGGCAGTTCATAATTTTGGATTTACGGATGAAATTTTGAAAAGAGAAATACAGAGTAGAGACTATAAATTAATCGATGTAAAACAGGGATACTCTAACTGTTCTATAGCTGTAGTCGATGAGAATTCATGTATAACCTCAGATAAGGGGATATGCAAGGAGCTAATAAAACACGGTATAGATGTTCTCCTTATAGATGAGGGTTTTATTAAGCTAGAGGGAATGGACAGTGGATTTATTGGGGGAGCTGGAGGTAGGCTCTCAGACGATGAATATTTCTTTTTTGGCAATATAAAAACACATCCAAATTATGAGCCTATACGTAAATTTATAGAGTCAAGGGGAATGAGGCTAGTTTACACTGAAGATGAAGAA
Organism: Peptostreptococcaceae bacterium; assembly: GCA_029983575.1. Lineage (GTDB taxonomy): Bacteria > Bacillota > Clostridia > Peptostreptococcales > Peptostreptococcaceae > JASBZE01. Next base: position 2,035 of record JASBZE010000054.1, on the reverse strand, counting down.
CTAGAGGACCTTGGATCTCTACTTAGCTTATAGCCATTTTAGATAGATAGTTAGGAGTGTTGCTTTTGAATAATTTAATAAAAATAGTTATCATAGCTTTGATTGGTGGTGGAATAGGATATATTACCAATGTTCTAGCAATTAAACTGATGTTTAGGCCGTTAAGACCTATAAATATACTCGGGTTTGAAATACTAGGGCTGATACCAAAAAGAAGAAATGAGATAGCTAGAAATATCGGTCATATGGTCGATAGTGAACTTCTTGATACCGATGATATAATGATGAGTGTAATTACAGAGTCGGATAAAGAAAAGATAATAGAGCTATTTAAGGCAAGGGTAGGAAATATATTGGTAGATAAGCTATATTACCTTCCTGGAGTTTTTTTTGATAAGGTAAAGCATGGAATTTACAAGGTTATAGATGATGAGGCTGGTAAGGCGATCGATGAGATAAAAGATGAAATGGTAGTAAAAACTAAGGAGAGAGTTGACATAGAGAAAATTGTAGTTGATAAGATAGATGCCTTAGAACTTGAGAAAATTGAAGCTTTGATTGTCGATATAGCAAAGGCAGAGCTAAAACATATAGAGGTGTTGGGATTTTTCCTAGGTGCTATCATAGGCGTAGTTCAAGGTCTGATTATGATAGCTCTTGGATAGCTTTTTCATGAGGGCTTATGTAGAATTTTTTTAGTGCCATGTGGTTCACCATGTATAGGAGAAAGTGATGAATATAAATAATCGCCTAAAAACTTAATAATCGCCTAAAAATATGGTATAATTAGGCGAAAAGAAATGGAGGTAGGCGAATGCGAGTTTTTAATTATGAAGATCTAATAATGATTAAGTGGGATAGTGAAGTCATAAATCTTTTAACACAGATACATGAACACAAGGGGAAACAAGAACTTTTTTTGGAACGTAAACCTGCTGTTTTAGATAAATTAGTAGAAATCGCAAAAATTCAAAGTGTAGAGGATTCTAATAAAATCGAAGGAATTATTACTACAACAGTAAGAATAAAGGAGTTAATGAACAAAAAGGTAGCTCCTAGAAATAGGGATGAAGAAGAAATACTTGGATATAGGGATGTGCTAAATACAATTCATGAAAGTTATGAATATATTCCGATTAACAGTAACTATATTCTGCAATTACACAGAGATCTATTTAAGTATAGTGAAAAAGGAATTGGTGGCAGATATAAAAATACGCAGAATTCTATTGTAGAAAAAGATAAAGATGGTAATGCTATCGAAAGATTTAAACCTTTATCTCCATATGAAACTCCATGTGCAATTGAACAAATTTGTGATGAATTAAATAAAGCTTTAGACAGAAAAGAAGTAGATTCACTGCTTCTAATCTCAATTTTTATCCACGATTTTCTTTGTATTCATCCTTTTAATGATGGAAATGGAAGAATGAGCCGTTTATTAACAACTCTCTTACTATACAGACAAGGATATGTAATCGGGAAATATATCAGTTTAGAAAGCAAGATAGAAAAAAATAAAGATAGCTATTACTCGTCTTTAGAAAAAAGTGGGATAGGTTGGCATGAAAATAAAGAAAATCCTGTGCCATTCATAAAATATATTCTTAGAACCATATTAGCCGCTTATATTGATTTTGAAGAAAGAGTTGATTATGTAGATGAAAAAATACCTACGATTGAGCTTGTGAGAAATGCCGTTGATAGCAAGTTAGGTAAATTTAGTAAAAGTGATATGGTGGAATTAGTTCCGAGCGTAGGTAAGGCTACAATTGAAAATATGCTCAAGCAATTGACTGAAGAGGGTTACATTGAAAGACATGGCAAAGGAAGAGCAACATTTTATGTAAAGAAGTAAAATACCTGTGAAAGTGTTAATAATTTGGGTTGTATAATTTTTAGTGTGGGTGGTACTATGAAAAGTAACCACCCACATATTTAACATATAACCAATATTTTATAGATTCATCTATTGTTTTATTTTGGTTATGTAAAAAGTTTTGTGTATCGGTCCACCCGATATAGTATATTTTTA
>JASBZE010000053.1 GCA_029983575.1 Peptostreptococcaceae bacterium | reverse complement strand
CAAGCTGTGTTACGCTTTTGCACATATCATTAACCGTTTTTTACTGTTTTTACATAATTAATTTTATGTTTTCTTCGTTACTATATAAATTTGTGGTTGATGTATTCGTGACGACCTCGCAGCAAGCTGTGTTACTCTTTTGCACATATCATTAACCGTTTTTTACTGTCTTTACATAATTTATTTTATGTTTTTTCGTTATTAAGCCTTATTTTAATATATAACATGTTCTAAAAAAACTTTATTTTAATTTTGCACTAAAATAGCGACCTATACTATGTGGGAGCGTAACGTTACACATTCCAGTGAGTGAACACATAGTATAGGTCGCTTTATTTAATATATTGGCATTAAGTATTTGCTATCCGCAAAATTAAAACTCAATACAATATTTCCCACCACTTCAAACGAAAGAGCATACGGTATTATCCAATTATTTTTGCATACATGAAACCTTCACGATAGATTTTTTATCAACACAAAATACGGTCAAAACTATGTGGGAGCGTAACGTTACACATTTCAGTGAGCGACCACATAGTTTTGACCGTTATATCTAGTTACATAAATTATATATGACAAGTTTGATTATACAAAAAATAGTGGTTAATACTAAGCTCTTTCGTCACTCACAATCTTTCCATCACTTATTGTTATGACTCTATCTGCTTGTTTAGCAATATTATCATCATGAGTTATCATCACTAATGTCTGACCCATCTCATTAACCATACTCTTCAAAAGTTTCATAACTTCATCTGTGGTCTTCGAGTCTAGGTTCCCCGTTGGTTCGTCAGCAAATATTACAGACGGCTTATTGGATAGGGCTCTTGCAATGGCAACCCTTTGTTGCTGACCTCCAGAAAGTTCATTTGGAAATTTCTTGAGTTGACTTTCAAGTCCCACTTTCTTGACTATGTCCATGATGTATTCCTTATCTTCTTTTTTCCCATCCAAGGATACTGGCAATATTATATTATCGTATATGTTTAAAACTGGTATGAGATTGAAGCTTTGGAATATGAAACCAAATTCTCTCCTCCTAATTTTAGAAAGTTCCTCGTCACTTAATTTATAAATTTCCTCATCACCTAGATACACTTCCCCAGATGTTGGCTTATCTAATCCCGCCATACAGTGAAGGGTGGTTGTTTTACCTGAACCACTGGTTCCTACTATAGCAGTGAACTTTGAATTTTCAATTTCCAGGCTTATTCCATCAACAGCCTTAACAAGTGAATCTCCTTTTCCATAGTATTTTTTTATATTACTCACTTTTAAACTTTTCATTTTGCCTCCTTAAAGTGTATTTTAGTACAATTATATAACAAAAAATGTATTCTTATACTAATTATATAACAAAATCTTCGTTAAACTCTATAATTATTTTCTCTTTTTTCCTTAGCCATGACTATACCAAATAATATGACGTACATAAATACAACGTAAAGAGTCGCCAAAAATGCAGTCTGGTAACTAAATACAAATTTGTAATCCATTCCAAAACTCATGTGTACTAGGTATGATCTTGCTTCAGATTCTAGAACAAGTACCACTGTAATAACTCCAGATAAAACTCCCCAGAAAATACTCTCCTTTGTATTTATCATAAGCATTCCTTTTTTCGATAGTCCCAGAGCCCTTAGAATTGAGTTCTCTTTTCTTCTCTGCTCAAATACCATGCTCAAACTAGAATATATTGTCACTATAGAAAGTATGGTAATGTATATAATATTTATCAATAGCATTTTAACAAATATAAAGTGAGCAGAAGAGTTTTTTCTATTTTCTTCATCTCTATTTAAAAGCATGTAGTTGTCCTTGCCAAATATGCTATCCAGCTCTTTATTTGGTTTATCACCACTATAATTAAACTCAATACTGTTTATTATACTTCCTTGCCTTATCTTCTCTAAATTATCCATAGACACTATTATCTCAGGTTTAAGTAGTTGAGATTGTACCTTATCATTCCAAGATTGATCCTCTATATACCCTCCAACCTCGCATTTAACTACCCTATACTCTTGTTTTCCATTTTTGTATATCGGTACCTTTATGGATATTTCCTTTCCTACCTCATTTCTCTTAAACACATTCGTAAAATCCTGAGTCAGTTTGCTATATACTCCCTTTCTTACATAAACAATTGGGAGTTTTCCTTTTTTATTTATGTCAATTTTAGGAATATCAAACTCATTAAATAATTTGTCATCTATGGATGTCATGGTAGATAGTACTTCTATGCCTTTTTTATCTCCTCCATTAAGCACACCCTTATTAAATAAATCACCATCACTTATTATAAATATATCGTCTGAGGAATTGCTAACTACACTACTAACTCCTTTTATCTCCTTTAGCCTGTCTATATTATCTCTTGTTAATTTTAAAACAGACTTATCTTTATTAGGAAGCAGGGTTAGTTTATATTCTCTATTATAAAAATCCTTTAGTAAGGGATCTGGGTTTTCGTTAAAATAATCCACGTTTATATTATCTACATACCTACTTATACATAGGGACAACATAATCGCCGGTATAGCTAGATAGACTAGGTTAGACAATATATTCGTCCTAAGTAACTTTGACTCAATCGCCACTCTTTTCTTTTTATTATTCGATACTTTTACAGCAATTTTATTATTTCTTCTCGATAAGTTTATAGGACTATTCTTGGATATAACGTATATCTCATATAGAAAAACTACCACATACGGTATCAACGTTAACAAAAACGCAATTAAAAACGGCTTAATGGATAAGTGAATATTTTTATCCATAATATTAAATACATCTTCTGAGAAAAGCGTAAAGTTTGATGTCCTAATATAGTATAAACTCAATATATATGTAGTTATAAAAGATAGTATATTCCCTAAGACTGCGATAAATATCTTTTCTAATCCAAATATAAAATATACCTGTTTTCTACTAGCTCCAATCGTTCTTAAAAGCCCTGCATCCTTAAACACATTCCTTGAACATACTAGTAAAAACACTAGCGGAAATAATACTACAGTTAAACCTAGTATCCTAGAGTCAAGTGAGTCAAACATTTTTTCAAACTCTCTATCAGCTAAGTTAGCTTGTATCTTATTATATATTATCGTATTTTCTACTAAGTTCAAGGCAATATTTAGCTTATAGCTCTCTCCTTCTGTATCTTTAAAACCAGTCTTAAAATTCATATACACATCATATGATGTCGGTTTTGTCTTAAGCTTCTTAAAATATATAGTATCAAGATCCTTATCGTCGGCTGATTTCACCTTATTGCTCAGTAGTCCAACCACTTTTACTTTGTAACTGTCATAGGATATTTCATTCTTACCATCTTTAGTTTTATATTCGTGTTTTATATTTCCCTCTATAAAATCCCCTATCTTGTATTTATGAGTAGAATCAAATAATAGTACTTCATTATCATTTGTCGGAAAATTCCCTTTACTCAAAGTAAGCTTATCCAACTTCATTAGCTCTTTACTCAATACCTCAGACATACTCACATTACCAATTGAATCGATAAATGGTTGGGCTGATGATTTGTAATATGCCTCCTTAACCCTTTCAAACTTACGAATTTTTTCAACGGTTTGAAAATCCACTCCTCTGGCCTCTGCACCATATTGTTTGCCGTACTTCTCCATAAGAGCGGTAATGTTTATTCTCTGACTTCTAGCAGCAATGGAAATGGATACAATACTTGTCAACGAAAAAATTATAATAAAAATCGAATAGATGATCTTCTTTTTATTATACTTAAAATACTTTAGTGTTAATCCTAACATAATGTCCTCCGAAATTTAAAGCCAAAGGATTCTCCTATATACGCAAAAAATCAGCTTTGACTTTATCAAATGTATTTTTTTAGAAACAAAGTTTATCTAAAAATTTCACCTTAATTATATATATATATATTGATTGTCAATATGACATCGTTAAAAAATTGAGTTTTTAATGAATCGCTTTGAAAATTTAGATCATCAATTATATAGGTAAATCGAAATGGCAGAGCTCTACTCTATTAATATATATTTTTTAGGCTCACTTCACCCGATGACAGACTTAGTTTTTTGCCGTTATCAGAAATAATCACTAAGTTTCCCTGAGCATCAATCCTCTCATACTGTCCTTCTATATATCCACTAGCATCTTCAACCTTTATCTTTTTCCCCTCTAGGAAAGAGTATTTATTTAGAATCTCTAACACCACGTCTTTTTTATTGTTTTCGATATAGTCTCTATACAGAACTTTGAAGTTGTTCACAAACCCTATTATTATGTCCTCTCTCTTGGTTTCGTGTCCCTCTATGAGTAGTGAAGTAGCTTTTTTCCCTATGGATTCTGGGAATTTTTCAGCATTGACGTTTACTCCTATACCTAGGATTATATTATTTATTTCCATGAGTTCTAGGTTTAGTTCCGTAAGTATTCCACAAACTTTTTTATCTCCTACCAATATATCATTTGGCCATTTTATCTTCGAATCTATTCCCATATCTAAAAATGTTGATATCAGCGCCGCTCCAGCAACCAATGTAATAAATACAGCTCTCTCCGGTACTATCTTTGGTTTTAACAATATGCTCATCTGTATGTTCTTACCGTATTCATTTTCCCATGCTCGTCCGAACCTCCCCCTTCCTGCATTTTGTTTTTCAGCAAATACGATCGCACCAGACTGCAGACTTTCTGAGTTGTTTTTCAGATAGGTATTAGTGGAGTCTACCTCATTTAAATATATAAACTCCCCTCCAAATGAGCTTAAATCTATCTCTCTCTTTATCCTCTGCACATTTAACACGTTTTGTGGGCTAATCAAAAGCCTGTATCCTTTTCTAGGTACTGACTCTATTTCGTATCCCTCTTCCCTTAGTTTGGCTATCTTTTTCCATATAGCTGCCCGTGTTATTCCTAACTCCTTAGCTAAATCTTCTCCTGAGATGTACTCTCCTTCGCCATCCATCAATTTTATTAAAATATCTTCCATTTTTATCTCACCGTCCAATTACCTAGTAAAAAAGCTGGTCTTACGACCAGCTTTGTATCTTTATTTTTATTTACTCATCGTCAGAGTTTGCTCTATTATCATCGTGATCAAGTTCTCTACTATCAGAGTTTACTCGTATATCATCGTGATTTGTATTTTTAGAAGTGCTATTTTCTTTTTGAGAGCCGTCTGAATTATTTTCAGAGTTATTTCTTATCTCGTTTAATCTTCTTTTAAACTCTCTGATTTCGACGTCAATTTCATCTACGGGCTCTTTTTCATCATCTTCTATCACCTTAGCATATTCTCTACTGCTAACGTGACCTTGCTCTTCTTCCATTTCAAAAGACTTTTCTCTAGCTTCTTTCATCGCCGCATCTTCAGAAATATCAAGTGTCATGTCAAAAGCAGCATTAAGCTGTTCTTTGTTGATTGTCTCGTATTTAAGCAATGCCTTTGCGATGTATTTTAAGCTGTCTAGATTTTCAGTGAGTATCTTATGAGTGTTTTTATGAGCTTCCTCCACAACTCTTCTGATTTCCTCATCAATTTCTGAAGCAACTTCCTCAGAATACTGTCTAGTGCTAGAGAATGAGTTTCCTAGGAATACTTCGTTGTTTGAATCATATGTTATAGGTCCTATTCTCTTGCTCATACCGTATCTAGTTATCATGTCCCTTGCTAACTTAGATACTCTATCCAAGTCGTTTGACGCTCCAGTAGATATGTCTTCAAGAATTATTTCCTCTGCGACCCTTCCTCCTAGAAGAACTATTAACTCTTGTTTCATCTCATTTTTAGTCATATAGCTCTTATCTTCCTCAGGAAGCTGCATAGTGAATCCTCCAGCCATTCCCCTAGGAACTATGGTAACTTGGTGTACAGGGTCTACTAAGTCGAGCACATGGGCTGCAACAGCGTGTCCTGCCTCGTGGTATGCTGTAAGTATCCTATCTTTCTCGCTTATTACCCTAGATTTTTTCTCTACTCCGACAATTACCTTGGTTATAGCTTCTTCTATTGTCTCCATATTTATCTTCTTACGTCTAGTCCTAGCTGTTAATATGGCCGCTTCATTCATCAAGTTTTCAATGTCCGCCGGAGTAAATCCAGGTGTTCTCCTAGCTAACACATCCATCTTAACATCTTCATCAAGCGGTTTATTTTTAGAGTGAACTCTAAATATAGCCTCTCTACCTCTTACATCCGGTAGTCCAACGACAAGCTGTCTGTCAAATCTACCCGGTCTAAGTAGCGCTGGGTCAAGTATGTCAGGTCTATTTGTAGCTGCCATTATGATTATACCTTGGTTTACTCCAAATCCATCCATCTCAACAAGAAGTTGGTTTAGGGTCTGCTCTCTCTCGTCATGTCCACCGCCGAGGCCAGCTCCTCTTTTCCTACCAACTGCATCAATCTCATCTATGAAAATTATAGCAGGTGAGTTTTTCTTAGCTTGTTCAAAAAGGTCTCTAACCCTTGACGCACCGACACCGACAAACATCTCTACGAAATCAGAACCACTTATGCTAAAGAAAGGAACCCCTGCTTCTCCAGCTACTGCCCTAGAAAGATAAGTCTTACCTGTTCCCGGTGGTCCAACCATAAGCATACCCTTAGGTATTCTAGCGCCGAGTTCAATGTATTTTTTAGGATTTTTTAGGAAATCCACGATTTCTTGCAGATCTTCTTTCTCCTCATTCAATCCCGCCACATCTTTAAACATTACCCTGTCTTTATCTGAATCCTTATGGACCTTTGCCTTTGACTTACCGAAATTCATGACCTTGCCGCCACCTCCCTGGCTTTGGTTCATCCAGAAAAATAATACGACAACCATGAATATGATCAACATAAATGTAGGTAAAAGTGAAATGTACCAAGGAGTCTGAGCTTGTGGCTCACCACTTATAGCTAGATTTCCCTTGTCAGCTTGTTGTAAAAACTTATCAGCAAGCTCATTTCCCTTAACCTCTTCAGGTATATATGAAGTAAACTTTTTATTCTTACCTGTTTTGAATTCACCCTGTACTGAAGTCTTGTCTATGAAGTGAAGTGATTTTACATTCCCTTCAGACAACTCGCTATATATTTTCGAAAACGGTACATTTTCTACCGCATCTCTTTGTTTTCCTGTGTATTGTACTATCCCGACTATTACTAGAAATAGTATTACGTAAAACGCAGCACCCTTTAAAACTTTATTCAACTGCCTTCCTCCCCTCTGAATCGTCAATTTGCACGCAGAGAATTTTATCAGTGTTTTCATCAATCTTATATAGATCACTGATTCTATACTTATCAATCAGTATTATCTCTTCGTCATCTCTTAATAAAAATAGGCTACCTCTATTTTCTCTAGGGATCTTCATATTAATGATAATATCTTTAACTTTTTTTGTCCCTACTTTCAACCTAATTTTATCGCCTGGATTTCTACTCGAAAAAACAAGCCTTCCATTTATTTTATCATAATCGATAAATTTATACTCTCTTTTTTTCTTATTTTTTTCAAAAAATTCTCTGTCAACGAATTTACAACATATTGATACCCCTATTTCCTTCAAATAAATAAGAAGTTGTTCATTATTATCAAAAAATTCTATAGGAATTTCATATTTAAACCCGACGTTCAAAAAATTCGGTTTCTTATTTGATATATTTAGAATACCAGACGATCTCCATACGTGTAGACCCCTCGGTAAATCGAGTACCTTTCCGCTTTTTCCGTCATCGGTCAAGTCCATGATTGCTGTTATGTGAACTGAGTCTATGCCCTTTGAGTTTCCTAATACATCTCTTATCGCGTCTATTATTACCCTTGACTTGATTGCGCTATGAAGTTCGTTCATTTTTTTAACCTCTAGGCTTATTTTATTTAAACCTTTGTTTTCCTCAACCTTTAAATTCTCATAGCTTGTATTGGCAACCAAGCTTAAATATTCGCCGTCCTCTTTAAAGCTCTTTCTCATCCTCTCCATCACATTTATAAAATTATCGTTGAAGTTTTCTTCTATGTATGGAATTAGCTCAAGTCTAATTTTATTTCTCGTATATATCGTTTCTAAGTTAGTCTTATCTGTAACAGGATTTAATGAGTTTTCATAACAGTAGTTTTCTATCTCTTTTCTTGAGATATCTAAAATAGGTCTTATGATGTAGTGACCTCTTCTATACGCTATTCCAGAAAGTCCTGAAATAGTGCTACCTCTCATAATCCTCATCAGAACCGTCTCGACATTGTCGTTTTGATTGTGAGCTATGGCTATTTTATTTGCTCCGATTTTACTTCTTAAGTCTTCAAAAATCTCGTACCTTAGTTTTCTAGCCCCTTCTTCAATCGACATCTTGTTTTCCCTACAATACGAATCCACGTCAACTGCCTTTATAAAGCTTCTTATTCCAATGGATTCACAGAGTTTGGAAACATACATCGCGTCCTTGTGGGAGTCTAGTCCCCTCAATCTATGATTTAAGTGAACAGCCGTCAATTTTAGCCCGTATTTTTCCTTTAATCTGTATAAAATATAAACCAGGCACACTGAGTCATATCCACCGGAAAGGGCAACCAGTACATGATCGCCGTAATCTATTAAATTTTCTCTTTCAATGGTTTTTTCGACCTTTAAAACCAAACTGTCTTCGGTCTTGTCTATGCCCTCGTTCATTCTATCCACACTCTCTAATCAAATGTATTTCTCTAATTATTCTTAGTCGTTTTAGTTGTTCTAAGTTATCTTAATTAATCTTGGTGATTTTAATATTAACCTTGTTTGTTCCGTCAAATAATCCGATTATCCTCAAGTCATAATCTAAGTTTATATTAATTTCTTCCTCACCCATATCTACCTCGACTTTTCTTGTGAATATCTTTAAATAAAAATCACCTTGAATGCAGGAATATAGGCTCTCGGTATCGGCATCCTCCATAAATCTAAGAAGCGTCTTTATACCTCCTGAGCGACCTATGCTAACATAGTCTTCATCAATTTTAATCCTGGTATTTATCTCCTCATGAGCCTGTATTTCATCGTATAGCACATAGGTTTTACCTGCTTTTTCTACCATAGTGCCGTAAAAAAATTCCTCGATCCTGTCCTTTCCATTTTCCTTAGAAAACTGGTCGGTTGTTATTTGGACCTTTACCTTCTGTCTATCCTTATTTTTTTCTAATTTCACATTCTCACCTTTAATTTCTCTGTTTTTTATTTATCTGTCTTTTATTTGTCTGCTTTCATCATTTCTGTTTTTGATAACTTCAAATCCAAAGTATCTTCATTGTTTATGATAACTTCAAATCCAAAGTATCTTTATTAAGGTTGACTATTCTTCCTTAAATCCGTCAATCCTAACCTTGTTAAACTTATGAATTTGAACTAACTTCGGATTTTCTATATCCTTTTTCAAAAACTCCTTGGCTATAGACGAAAATCTCTCATTTATATCGGAGACATAGTATTCGCAACTGCCCTCGTCATTTTTGTCATTTTCCATATCCTCTGATACAAGTATATCTTTTAATTCGTAGGCAGTTTCCCTAGCCGGATTTACTAACTTAATCTCCTCGCCGACTTCCTCTCCAATCGTCCTTTTTAACAGAGGATAGTGAGTGCATCCCAACACTATCGAATCGACCTCTGCATCTTTAAGCTCTTTTAAATATCTCTTTGCAGTTAGTTTTGCGACATCTGTATTTGACCAACCCTCTTCCGTTATCGGAACGAAAAGAGGACATGCTTTTGCAAAAACCTCTACATCTTTTTTTATCTTCTGTATCTCCGTATTATATGCCTTGGATTTTATAGTACCCTCCGTACCAATAACTCCCACCTTTAGGTTTTTCGTATATTTGCAAGCCGCCCTCGCGCCAGCCTTTATAACTCCTATTATCGGTACGTCATAAACGCTCTGAGCTTCTACTAGAGCTCTGGCTGTAGCGGTATTACATGCAATTACTATGGCCTTGACATTTTTTGTCAAAAGGAAGTTAATAGCTTGAAAGGTGTATTTTAATATGGTCTCCCTTGATCTCGGTCCATAAGGAACCCTTGCAGTGTCACCAAAGTATATTACGTCTTCATGTGGAAGTATCTTACTTATTTCCTTTAGCACTGTAAGTCCTCCAAGACCGGAATCAAAGACCCCTATTGGATTTTCTTTTGCTGAATTCATTTCATCCTACCTATCTAGTTTATTTTTTTGTATCATACCCTTTTTTATTTTTTATCATTTAAGTTGCCGTTATCAACCTCTTCCTTGTGATAGTCCTTATGATCATCCTTGTGAGAGTCCTTGTGAATATCCTTGTGATAGTGACTGTTTTTTATATCTTCCCTATGTGGATTAGTGTTTTTTGTGTCATATTTATGGTGATGGTTGTTTTTAACATCTGCAAAAATCTTATAACACATGTACTTTTCCGCTACGTCTATATGTTTTTTAGCTAGTTTTGCAGCCATCTCTCTATCTCTTGACGCAATTGCCTCCATTATCTCCCTGTGTTCTGACTGTATGTTTTTTGATGCTTCGTAATCGGATGCATAGATAACTCTAAACCTGAACACCTGCTCCCAAAGAGTGTTCATCATAAGTATCAACCTATCATTTTTTGTAGAGTTAAAGATGCACTCGTGAAACTCGACGTCCTTTTCCAATATACCCTTGACATCTGATTTTGCAATACATTCCTCAAGTGCCTTAGATATATTCTTTAATTTTTCAAGGTCGCTATCACTCATTCTATCAGCAGCTAAATAAGCTGCCAAACTCTCTAGGCCTGACCTGAGTTCAAGGACGTCAACTATATCTTTCATCGATATATCGGCAACATATGCTCCTTTTCTAGGTTCCATTATAACTAGTCCTTCTAACTCTAATTTCCTTATAGCCTCTCTTATAGGAGTCCTGCTTACACCTAGTTGTTTTGCTAGCCTTATTTCCATTAGCCTCTTTCCCGGCTCTAGTTTTCCTTCTAATATCGCTCTTCTCAAATACTCGAATACTACATCTCTAAGTGGTTTATAATCCTCTGTAGCTGGCTTTACAACCTTAGTTACGTTTCTGACATCTTTGATGTCTCTAGAAAATTCAAGGTCGTTAAATTTATTCTCCAATTATCTCTACCCCCTTACCGCTAGCATCACATATATATGTTTGAGAGTATTTTTCTCTCAATAAATTGTAACATAGTCTAAGTTTTTTATCATCCTCAAAAATCCCGAACACCGTCGGTCCACTACCTGAAACCATGGAAAACAAACTCGAGTGTTCGTTCATCTTGCTTATAATATCATCAATCTCCGGACATGTCTCACGCGAATATCCATCTAGATCATTGCCTGAATATTTTTTTAGCTCTGTTAAGTCGCCGTTAGAAACAGCTTCCAAACACTTCTTTGAGTCTATTTCTCCATTGAAAAAATCATTGTTATCGTAATACTCATAGGTTTTTTGAGTAGAGATAAATGCATCTAGCTTACATATAAGTATGTGTTTATCTTTACCAAGACCCTTAGATGCGCTAAGTTTTTCCCCTACTCCCTCAGAGAAAAAACATCCTCCAAAAATACAAAAAGGCACGTCTGCACCTAAGCTGAGCCCTACTTCAACCAAACTTTCATCATTCATATTTAGCTTCCACATATCGTTTAAACCTACGATAACTGCAGCCGCATTCGAACTTCCTCCAGCTAAACCTGCTGCCACCGGAATATTTTTTTCTATGTGAATCTTAATACCCTTTTTTATATCAAACTTGTCTTTTATCGCTTTTGCTGCACTGTAGGCAAGATTTGACTCATCACACGGAACGTCTTTTGAATTTGACGTTATATGTATTTCATCTTTCTCTATTTCATCTATGCTAATCTTGTCCTCAAGACTGATACTCTGCATAATGGTCTCTATCCTGTGGTAACCATTTTGAAGCCTGCCAAGGATTTTTAGAGATAAGTTTATTTTCGCTCTAGATACTAAATCCATAATATCCTCCATCTATAAAAAGTCTCCACCTACCATTATACTATTAATTCGCATTTTTAGATAACCTTTTTGTATTTTTTTTT
>JASBZE010000052.1 GCA_029983575.1 Peptostreptococcaceae bacterium | reverse complement strand
CGAACAAGAGAAAATAGAAGCTAGGGAAACAGAGAAAATAGAAGCTAGGGAACAAAAAAATTTAAAAACGAATGAAGAAGATTATGAAACGATAATACATCCACTAAAACCTCTATTCGACCAGGAGTCTATAATACTTATTTTAGGATCATTTCCATCGATAAAGACTCGGGAATACGGATTTTTCTATGGTTATCCGTATAATAGATTTTGGCCTATTATGGAGAGATTATTTGATAAAAATTTGGATACGAGCATTGAAAATAGGAGAAAGTTTTTGCTTCAGAACAGTATTGCAGTTTATGACTCTATTTTTAAATGCGATATCATAGGATCAAGTGATGCCAGCATAAAAAACGTCGTTCCATCCGATTTGAGTGAGATTTTTCAAACTGCCGATATAAAACAGGTTTTTTGTAATGGAGCGACTTCGTTTAAATATTATAAGAAATACCATGCTAAGAAAGTCGGTATAGAAGGGATAAAGCTGCCATCGACTAGCCCAGCTAATGCAAGATATAGACTTGATGATTTGTTGGAAGAATGGAAGGTAATTCTTGAGTATTTGAGGTAGAGTTGGAGTAATGGAAGGTAATTCTTGAATATTTGAGGTAGAGTTGGAGTAATGGAAGATAATTCTTGAGTATTTGAGGTAATTAGAAGAGTTGACTAGAGTACAGAAAATTGTAGAGTTTTTAAAGTGATTAAGCAGCAATAAGTGCTGTGTAAAGTCTAAAACAAGTTGAATAGTAAAAAAAGGCCCATTTTAAAATACAATAAAATGGGTCTTTTATAATAGGTAAAATCTATAGGATTGTTTATAATAAATCTCCACTTTGTATGCTATAATGAGGTCATATTTATAGATTATGCAAAGGAGGACAATATGTACACAAAAACTAACTTAAAAAGAATTATCTCTTTATTTTTAACTTTGGCTATGACATTAGGTATGTTACCGATAAGAGCATATGCTTTTGATGGAAAAATATCTAATAATTTAGCTGCTGGTACAGGCGTTAATACTGCTAGTACAGACGTTAATACTGTGGGCACAGACGTTAATTCAGACGAGGCTAAACAAAATGATTTTGAGTTTGATGCCAGCACGAACACCATAACAAAATATAATGGAAATGATCATGTATTAAATATACCTGATACGATAAATGGCGTTCCTGTAAAAAACATTGGGGAAAAGGCATTTTTGGAAATAAAACTCTAACTGAGGTAAGTGTGCCTGAGGGAGTTGAAAGGATAGAGAAAAACGCTTTTTCAATGATTAAAACCTTGAAGAAAATCACTTTACCGACTTCGTTGAAATTTATCGGGGAAAGTGCTATAGGAGGGACTTCTGTAGAAAGCATCACTCTACCAGAAAATTTAGAAGAAATCTCTGATAAAGCCTTTATGGCTAACAATAATTTGACTGCTATAAACTTTCCAAACTCTTTAAAGAAAATAGGTAAGGATGTATTTTTAGGGGATAAGGATCTAAATGGAGAACTGACTCTAGGAGAAAACCTAGAAAAACTAGGCAGAAACTTATTTGGAAAGGGTTCTAATTCTGTTAAATTAAAGATTGCTCCTATTGGAAAGAAAATATTTATATCTGAATTCACCTTTGGTAATGAACAAAACTCACTAGATATACCACAGGGAAGAGAGATTGTAATTAAAGCTAGGGCTTTTACTACAAATAATAATATAAATTTAAACTTTGGAGAAATTTCCATACCTGTAGGAACTTCAAAAGAAGAAATAATAAGTAAATTAAATGAAAAAGTTCTGTTAAAGTCTGCGGTAAGTGAAGTGGATTTTAAAAGTATTAAAGAAGAACAGGGGGAAATATACGAAATACCGATTAAATGGAGCTTAGATGATGTTGATACTTCTAAAGAAGGGGAAGTAAGTATAGAATCAAGCTTTTCTGAGGTTCCACAAGATGTTATGTCTAGATTAAATCCAAGTGGTAACTGTAATAATAACTGCCCAGATGATATCCTATCAAGAACAAAAGTAGTTGGTAAAATAAATTTCACAAACTCTAAGACAAATTCCAATTGGACTCAAGATGATTTCACCTATGAAATAAAAAATGATAAGATCTCTAAATACAAAGATTCACCAACAATTACGGGTCTTAGTGAACAAGGCAAGAAAAAGATAGAAACCAACAAAGATTTAGTTATTCCAGATTTTATAAAAATTGATGGACAGGATAAACGAGTTTTGGGAATAGGAGAGAAGGCATTTGAAAAACTTGGGCTTAAGAGTGTAAAACTTCCTGAAGTTTACCCTAAAGACGGAAATTTTATAATTAGGACTAGAGCATTTGCAGATAATGATATAAGTGAGCTGAAACTCCCTGAGGCGATTTATATAATTGATTCTTTTGCTTTTAAAAATAATAAAATAAAGAATCTAGATATTCCCTCAAATCTATGGAAGGTTGGAAATGAAGGTTTTGCGCATAATGAGATAGAAGAACTAAATATAAGTGACGAGGTCCACTTAATTCAGCTTGATAGCTACTCTTTCTCATACAATAAGATAAAATCCGTTGACTATCCATTTTCTGCATTTAAAACATTAGGTTTGGTTTTTATGAGAAACCCTGGAATGGAACCAATCAATAAGAAGGGAGAAGAAGGTTATGGTAAGGTGTATCTATACACTAGAAATCCTGATCACCTCAATTCTTCTACATATATTAAAAATAGCATATATCAAGAATTTAAGTTGAAATCAGAAGTAATTAGGGATGAACTCTATGAAACAATAAAAAAAGCAGCGGTTATAGATATTAGTCAATATACTGAAAAATCTACAGCAAAACTAAATAAAGAACTAGAGTCTGCAAGACAGATAATGAGTTCATACGACGTAGATCAAAATACTGTAGATGAGGCTGTAAAACAATTAAATAAGGCTATTGATGGACTAGAGTTAATAGGGGCTGATAAATCTAAACTGGCTGAACTAGTAAAAGACGCCGATGAATTTATAAAAGAAAAGTATACCGCAGAGAGTTTTAGTGAGCTAAGTAAATGGCTGGATAATGCTAAGAAAATATTAAAAAACAATGAAGCTTCCGAGGAAGAAGTAAATAATGCAGTTGAAAATTTATCTAATGCTATTAAAAATCTTAAGGTAAAGCCTGATATGATGTATAATTTGGATGATTTCGTTATAGAGGGAGATGAAATAAAGGGATTTTCGGACAAGGGTAAGGAAAAATTCAAATATAATAAAGATTTGGTACTCCCTAGCTTTAATAAAGAGGGAAAAGCCATTAAGAAGATATCAGATAAAGCATTTGCAGTACCAGATGAAGATGTAATCACTTCAACTGATGACGTATCATCACCAAAGGGCCTAAAAACAGTAGTATTTCCAAAAGAGCTCGAGGAAATTGGTAATTTGGCATTTAGATATAACGCTTTTGAACATATAGATTTGCCAAAGACTCTTAAGAAAATAGGAGATAGCGCCTTTAATGGAAATCAGTTAAAAGGAGAGTTAGTAATACCTGATTCTGTAGAGGAAATTGGCAAGGGAGCATTTTCACTAAACCTAATGACAAAGGTAGTTTACCCTAAATCAATGACTTATATACCTGATGGAGCATTTTCAAGGGATATATATCTAAAAGAATTTACATTTAATGAGGGCTTGAAAACTATTGGACAATCAGCATTTCAAGGGGCACCTTTTAAAAATATAAAATTACCTAGCACTTTAGAAAGAATAGGTAAGAGAGCTTTTTCAGGTCATAGGATGGAAAAGATAACAATACCGGGCAATGTGAAGGTAATTGAGTTTGGAGCTTTTGAACATAATAAAAAGTTTAGGTATTTGAGGGAACTTGTCTTAGAGGAAGGGATAGAAGAAATTGGAAAGAATGCTTTTGCAGATGCTATTCTGGAGAAGGTCAACCTACCAAACTCTTTAAAAAAGCTAGATAAAGACGCTTTTAAAAACAATACGGACGAATTTAAAAATCCTAGACCTGTAAAACTATACACTAAAAATCCAAAGCATAAAGAATTTTTAAAATCCGAATACCAAGAAATAATTTTATCAAAACCATCTTCTGGAGGATTATCTTCAGGATCTTCAACTTATGAACCTTCTAAGGAGAACAGAAAAATCGATAGGGTAGATGGATATGATAGAGTTGCTACATCAGTAGAAATATCAAAGAAATATTTCAAAAAAGCCGATAATGTAATAATAGTAGACGGGGAGAATTTCTCAGACGCACTTAGCTCAGGAGGTCTTGCAGGAATTTTGAAGTCACCAATCTTAGCCGTAGATAAACGTGGACTTAGGGATATAACAAAGTCTGAAATTAAGAGATTGGGAGCTAAAAATGCAATAATCGTAGGAGGAAAAACCTCTGTAGATGAAAAAGCTGAAAAGGGCTTGGAAGAAATTGCCAAAGTAGATAGGATTTCAGGAAAAGACAGGTATGAAACTTCAAAACTGATTGCTAAAAAGGTATTGGATTTAACTGGAAATCAAAATATGATAGTAGTAGATGGAGAAAATTTCCCAGACGCACTATCATCAAGTGGACTGAGCTCAGCATACAATGCGTCAATCCTATTAGTTAAGGATGGAAATGAAAATATAGATTTTCTTAAAAATCTAACAGGTAAAAAGATAATAATTGGCGGAGAGAACAGCGTATCTTCAAAAATTGAAAATAAAGTTGGGGCTGATTTAAGGATATATGGTAGGGATAGGTATCAAACATCTCTAGAAGTCGCCAAGGAAGTATTTAAAAAGTCAAATAATAAGGATGAAGTCTTTGTTTCATCTGGCAAAATTCACGCTGATGCCCTTAGCATAGCACCGGTTGTAAATATGAAACACAGTTCGCTTATTCTTATGGATAGTGAGAATAAAGCTATTAAAAATCATTTGGACGAGTTGAAAGTTGAGGATGTTCATATAATTGGTGGGGATGCGGCAGTTAAGGAAGATGTCGTGAATTATTTGAGATAATTCGAGATGATATTTTTGAGGTAAATTGAGATATAATGAAAAAATAGCTACACATTTGACCGGCTTGGTCATGATGTGTAGCTATTTTTTATGCTTTAATAATATACATTAGAGAAGTTTATCCAAATCTCTTCCGGAGTATATAATTCTACGCACTTCCATAGTCTCATCAATTACGACATAAAAAATGGAATAATTACGGACATTAATTCTGTAGTAAGGATATTCTCTTTTCTTTGTTGTCCGGTAAGGTTCAAAAGCAAGTGGCGATTTTTGTCTATTAAGGATTGAAAGTTCTATTTCATTAACAAGATTATGTGCTGCACTAGGATTTTTAAGAATGTTTGTTATATAGTTGGTAATTTCCATTAAGTCTTGTTCGAATAAAGGAAGAAATGTTAACTTATATGTTTGATTGTTCATCTATATTTTTCCTTATATTATTAAAAACTTCATCCTTAGAAAGGCGCCTTTGAACATTTTTTGAGAATACATCAGCTTCATCAAGCTTAATTTCTATATTATCAGTAAGCGATGAATACTGTTCAACGCTCATTATAACCATTGTTCCATATCCATTTTTAGTTAGAAATACTGGGGAGTTTGTGTTAGTAACAATCTCTTCTATCTCTGGAAATTTATTTCTCAAATCTGATACTGGACGAATATTAATCATAAAAACAACCTCCTTTATTATCATAATAATATCATTATTTTATCAATATTGCAATAATGATTTAGAAAAAAATTCGACTATAATAGAAATAAACGGAAAATATAAAAACATAGTTTTTAGTATTAGAATGATAAATTGATAAGTATGAATTTATTAAGTATAATATAAGTATGATTTTATTATTGAAATAAAATAATCGTGAGCTAATCGTGAGTTAATCGTGAGAAAAGAAAGACAAGATAAGATACAAATGGCTAAAAATGAATAGATATAAATAAAATAATCGTAAGCTAATCGTGAGAAAAGAATATCAAGATAAGATACAAATGGCTAAAAATGAATAGATATAAATAAAATAATCGTAAGCTAATCGTGAGAAAAGAATATCAAGATAAGATATAAATGACTAAAAACAAATAGATAAATATAAAATGTATTTATGGTTTTCATAATAAAAGTCATCAAATTATTATTACAATTTAAATTAATGAATATATAAATGGAGGAAAAACTTATGTCATTTGATCCAGGACTAAAAATTGGACAAGTTTTAAGTAATAAAGAGATAATGGAAGTTTTCAAATGTGGTAATGCGGGAGGTATGCGTCGTTCTAAAAAAACAGACACACTTGTACTAATAGCGGATCATACTAAAATGCTATATAGTAATGATTGGATTGATGGAGTTATGCACTTCTCTGGCATGGGGAAATACGGAGATCAAGATATAAACTGGGGCCAAAATATAACTCTAGCAAGAAGTAATATCACTGGAGTAGGATTATTTCTGTTTGAGGTTGAAAAACCTAGAGAGTATATTTATCGTGGTAGAGTTATTCTTATAGATAAGCCATATGCTGTAAGAGAGCCTGATGAAGATGGTCTTATGAGAAAGGTTTGGATGTTTCCTTTGATGCCGGTGATTGATGGCGAAATTATTGATTCGAATTCTTCAGGTGGAGATGTTTTAGATTTTCCAAAAGGTAAAGACTCAAAAATATCGAGAAAGAGCTGTTTGAATAATTCAAAGGGTAAGGACTCGGATTTTTCAAAGGGTAAGGTTTTGGATTTTTCAAGTAATAAGTACAAAAGAGGCAATAAGCTTACAGACAAGAAGATTGAGGATATGATTTTTCTAGACAATTTCTTTTTTCATCAACTGATAGAAGATTTAAAGAATATTGATGGTTTTGATATAGAGGAGTTTCTAAAAAGCTTAGAAGATGAAGAATTTGAAGATGAAGATTTTGATGCTGAAGACTTTGATATAGAGGAGTTTTTAAATAGCTTAGAAGATGAAGAGTTTGATGAAGATGAAGATTTCGATGATGAAGATTTTGATATAGAGGAGTTTTTAAATAGCTTAGAAGATGAAGGATTTGACGAAGATGAAGATTTCGATGATGTAGACTTTGATGCTGAAGACTTTGACATAGAGGGGTTTCTAAATAGCTTAGATAATAAAGGGTTTGACGATGACGAAGAATTTGACGATGAAGATGATTAAGAATTTGAAGATCTTTTAGAAAAGTGTTCAATTTGTTATTGCAATTTAGGAAAAATGTTCTTTATAAAAATTTTGTACCAAGTTATTTATAATAGAAGTATCTTTGATATAATATAACTACAAGTAAAATTATAGAAAAATGGAGTGCAAGTTGGAAAGTTATGGAATATAAAGTGATAGATAATGTTGAAGAGATATTGAGAGATGACTTGATATCGACTATTAACAAAGGGAGTAAGGTCTCAATAGCAGCGGCGTGTTTTTCTATGTATGCGTACAAAGAATTAAAAAAGCAACTCGATTCAGTCGATGAATTTAGATTTATTTTTACATCGCCTACCTTTGTTACAGAAAAAGAAGAAAAACAAAAGAGGGAATTCTATATACCTAGGTTGAATAGAGAGAGTAGTCTCTATGGTACAGAATTTGAAATTAAGCTAAGAAATGAGATGACACAGAAATCTATAGCAAGGGAATGTGCAGATTGGATAAGAAAAAAAGCTAGATTTAAGTCTAATATAACAGGAGGAGATATGCCTAGCCTTTTAACTGTTGAAGACAAGGAGAAAAAATATGTTTATCAGCCGCTTAATGGATTTACAACAGTTGATATTGGATGCGAAAGAGGAAATTATGTATATACTTTGATAAATAAATGTGGAACGCCTGCTTCACTAATGTATATTAATGCTTTTGAAAGCTTATGGAATGACAAGGATAAACTTCAAGATGTTACCGAGGCGGTCATAGAAAATATAACTACTGCCTATAATGAAAATTCTCCTGAGTTTATATACTTTATGACTCTTTATCATGTATTTAGTGAATTTCTAGATGATATTTCAGAAGATGAACTACCAAATGAGGCGACGGGCTTTAAAAAGAGCAAAATATGGAATATGCTCTATGATTTTCAAAGTGATGCAGTTCTTGCTATAATCAATAAACTAGAAAGATATAACGGATGCATACTAGCTGATAGCGTTGGATTGGGAAAACTTTTACCGCACTCGCCGTTATTAAATATTATGAAAATAGAAATAAAAGCGTTCTAGTTTTATGCCCCAAAAAGTTAGCTGAAAACTGGAACACATATAAAGACAACTACATAAATAACCCTATTGCAGAGGATCGACTAAACTATGACGTATTATTTCATACTGACTTGTCTAGAACAAGGGGAATTTCAAATGGACTTGACCTAGATAGATTGAACTGGGGAAATTACGATCTAGTTGTAATAGATGAATCTCATAATTTTCGTAACGGCTATGGCACACGTGCAGATACCAAAGAAAATAGGTACAGGAAGCTGATGGATAAAGTTATAAGATCCGGAGTTAATACTAAGGTTTTGATGCTATCAGCCACACCGGTAAACAATAGATTTATAGATCTAAAAAATCAGATTGCACTTGCTTATGAGGGAGATCCGGAGATAATCGACAAAAAACTTGGAACTACTAAATCAATAGAAGAAATATTTAGACAAGCTCAAAGGGCATTTAATTCTTGGGGTGATCTAGAACCAAAAGATAGAACGACAGACGCTCTTCTAAGTAGACTTGACTTTGATTTTTTTGAACTATTAGATAGCGTTACAATAGCGAGATCTAGAAAACATATAGAAAAATACTATGATACGGCAGAAATAGGTAAGTTTCCAGAAAGAAAAAAACCTATTTCCCTTAGACCACAGCTTACCGATTTAAACTCAGCCATAAACTACAACCAAATATATGAGCTTTTAATGAATTTGACGCTATGTATCTACACGCCATCTAATTACATATTCCCTAGTAAAATTAAAAAGTATGTAGACTTGGCCAATAATAAAAATGAAAACTTAACTCAGATAGGACGTGAAGAAGGTATAAGAAAGTTGATGAGCATTAACCTATTAAAACGTCTTGAAAGTTCCGTAAACTCATTTAAACTGACTCTTACTAGAATTAAAGAATTAATCGACCAAACTATAGAGGCAATAGATAATTATGAAAAATATGGCAACGTAGATATTGATATGTTTAATGTATCAGATTCAGATTCTGATTTCGATTTTGACGATGTAAACACCGAGTATTTTACAGTGGGTAAAAAAGTCAAGATAGAACTTGGTGATATGGATTACAAATCTTGGCGTAAAGAGCTGTTAAGAGATGCAGATATACTGGAGCTACTCATATTGATGATAGGAGATATAACTCCAGAGCACGATACTAAACTTCAGGAATTATTAAGGCTGATCTCTAAAAAAATAGAAAATCCAATAAATCCAGGAAATAAGAAGGTATTAGTATTTTCGGCTTTTTCTGATACAGCAGAATACCTATATGAGCATGTTAGTAAATTCATAAAAGACAAATATGAAATGAATACGGCGGTAATCACGGGAACTATAGATGGAAAGACTACGCTTAAGGGCTTTAAGGCTACATTTAACAATGCATTAACGTGTTTTTCCCCTATATCAAAGGGAAAAGATGTATTAATGCCTAATAATAATGCAGAAATAGATATATTGATAGCGACCGACTGTATATCAGAAGGACAAAACTTACAGGACTGTGACTACCTAGTGAATTATGATATACATTGGAACCCAGTTCGAATAATCCAGCGTTTTGGAAGGATAGATCGTATAGGGAGCAAAAATAAATACATACAGCTCGTAAACTTCTGGCCAGACATGGATTTGGATGAATATATAAACTTAAAGGGCAGAGTAGAAACTAGGATGAAGATTTCCGTTATGACTTCAACAGGAGACGATGATTTAATAAATCCAGAAGAAAAAGGGGATCTCGAATATCGTAAGCAACAGCTAAAACGCCTACAAGAAGAAGTAGTAGATATAGAAGATATGTCTTCGGGAGTATCAATAATGGACCTAGGATTAAATGAATTTAGGCTTGATTTACTAGAGTACGTAAATAAAAATCCGGATATGGATAAAAAACCTAAGGGTATGCACGCTGTAGTATCGGCAACTGATGAACTTCCCGAGGGGGTAATATTCGTACTTAAAAATATAAATAACAAGGTAAACATAGATAATCAAAATAGAATACATCCCTTCTACATGGTATATCTGACTAATGATGGGGGATTAATTTGTGATTATCTAAATCCCAAGAAAATACTGGACGATATAAGGCTACTTTGCAGAGGAAAAAAAGAACCACTACAGAAACTATCAAGAAAGTTTAATAAAGAGACTAATGATGGAAAAGATATGAGGGAAATGTCACAGCTACTAAGTGAGGCAATCAAATCTATAATCAACTCAAAGGAAGAAAGTGATATAGATAGCTTATTTTCTGCTGGAGGGACATCTGCATTAATATCTGATGTATCTGGATTGGACGACTTTGAGTTGATATGTTTCCTTGTAGTTAAACAAAATTGATCAGCCGATTTCGAATTAATACGTTTCCGAATTGTCAAATAGAATGGAGGAATAAATGTTAGGGTTGCCCAAAAGCACTGAGTTTAATAAAAGAATTCCCAAAAATAAGTTTTATGAAAACATGAATATACCTACATCTCTTAGAAAAGTTTTTGTAGATAAAGTTAAAGGAATATATTGGAGAAATAAGATCGCTTCATCGACGGTTAATATAGCAGAGGGTAATCTTGTATCTGAGATAGAAATAATTGAGGTTCGCATAAATAACCCCAAGATAGATCAAGGACTGATACAACAAATAGACAGGGAGATACCCTATCATATATTATTCTTGATTGAGCATGGGGGAAAGTATCAAGCGTGGATTGCTCACAAAGAGGCTAATAAAACAGGTACTAAGGCTTTTAAAATAAATGCTTACTATCATACAGACTGGTTTGAGGAAGGCGAAATAAAGATAAATCTCAAGGGCTTAGATATGGATGCTGTGTACGAAAACATGGTGCGTCAAATAGCGGGAGAAAAACTAAACCAAAGAACAACAGATGAGAGCCTTGAGGAATCTATAGATAGAGACCAGAAAAAACAGCGAATAGAAAAAGAGATCAGTGCGCTAAAGGCTAAGATAAGAAAAGAAAAACAGTTCAATAAGCAAGTAGAGATGAATAATGAGGTAAAAAAACTTAGAAAAGAACTTAAAATGTTATAGAAAATTAAGATAGTCAAGAAGAAAGTCCCTAAATTTAATCAGGGCAGTAGTCAGAGCTATATTAATAGATGATATAATAGATAGTATTAATAAATAAAGAAATAATTAGATAATTGGAGGACTTGTGATGGACAAGATGAAAATGGAGTCAGTCGACTTAAATAAGAAAAATATAGAAAAGATAGAAGAACTTTTCCCTAACTGTATCACTGAAACCATTGGAGAAGACGGAAAGCTAAAGAAGGCGATAAATTTTGAACAGCTTCGTCAAATGCTCTCAGATGAGGTGATCGAAGGTGATGAGGCTTACGAATTTACTTGGGTCGGCAAAAAGGCATCAATAGTAGAGGCGAATAAACCTATAAGAAAAACACTTAGACCGTGCAAGGAAGAGAGCTTGGACTGGGATAATACAGAGAACTTATATATTGAGGGAGATAATCTCGAGGTTTTGAAGCTACTTCAAGAGAGTTATCTTGGCAAGGTAAAGATGATATACATAGACCCTCCATATAATACTGGGAGTGATTTTATATATAATGATGATTTTAAGATGAGTAGGGATGAGTACAGCGAGGAGTCTGGAGAGTTTGATGAGTATGGGGATAGGCTGTTTAAAAACAGCGATACAAATGGTAGATTTCATTCGGATTGGTGCTCGATGATTTATCCTAGATTAATGCTTGCTAGGAATTTATTAAGTGATGATGGTGTTATATTTATATCAATGGACGAAAATGAGCA